>JAUWLO010000026.1 GCA_030613605.1 Gammaproteobacteria bacterium
ACCTTTTCCACTTTCTCTATTGAAACACTGAATTTGATGGAAGAGGGCGAGCTGGTTAAAGCCTTGCTGAATGTCGTGCGCAGTGTCGTATTGTGTTTGTTTGCTGCCTGGATCGGAGTATTGGCTGGGAGGACGGTATGACTAATGTTGGTGTAACGACTATTGAAGTGCTGATGGTGCGGGTGTATCTCACCGAAGCCGAGACCCATCTTGAGTCTTTATTAAAAAGACTTAATGATGAAGGAAAAGTGCGCGGCGTGACGGTGTTCCGTGGTATCGCGGGTTTTGGGAAGTCTGGTGAAATCCATTCATCATCATTGCTGGATATGTCGTTGAATTTACCCGTGGTGGTAGAGTTTTTTGACGAGCCAGACAAGGCACAGGTCATTATTGACGAACTTTATAAAAAATTTGGGCCGGGGCATATTACATCCTGGTCTGCACAGCTTAGCGTTGACTAGTTATCTAAAAAAACAAGTAACAAATTGGTAAAAAGACGGAAAGACTTATGATTGATCCAAAATTAATTCGCGCAGATCTTGCCGGGGTTGTAAAAAACTTAAAACGTCGAGGGTTCAAGCTCAGCCTGGGTGAAGTGACTGTTCTTGAAACCCGGCGTAAAGATTTACAGGTTAAAACGCAGGAGTTACAAAGCGTACGCAATAACAGCTCCAAAGCTATCGGGCACGCCAAGGCGAAAGGTGAAGACACTGCACCATTGCTTGCTGCAGTGGCAGATATAGGTGACAGGCTAAAAGATGCGGAAGCAGAATTAACAGAGGTGATGGAAAAACTGGATGAGATTTTTATTGGTGTTCCTAATCTTCTGCATTCAAGCGTACCTGAAGGAATCGATGAGAATGATAATGAAGAAGTTAGTTCCTGGGGTGAGCCGCGTAAATTTGATTTTATAGTTAAGGATCACGTGGATTTGGGCGCAAACCTGGGTGGAATGGATTTTGAAACCGCTTCAAAAATTTCCGGGAGTCGCTTTGGTTTGATGAGCGGACATCTGGCGCGCATGCATCGAGCGTTAATCCAGTTTATGTTAGATACTCACACGACTGAGCATGGATATACAGAAACGTATGTTCCGTATTTGGTTAATGAGGAAAGCTTGCGTGGTACGGGCCAGTTGCCAAAATTTGAAAAAGATCTTTTTAAGATCGATGGTGGTGCGTACTACCTGATACCCACAGCAGAAGTGCCGCTAACGAATATCGTTCGTGATGTCATTATTGAAAATAACGACATGCCTCGTAAGTTTGTTGCACATACCCCATGTTTTCGTAGCGAGGCTGGTTCATACGGTAAAGATACCCGCGGCATGATTCGTCAGCATCAGTTTGAAAAAGTGGAGCTGGTGCAAATTGTACGCCCTCAGGATTCTTATGATGTGCTCGAGGAGTTAACAGGCCATGCAGCCAATATACTGAAAGCTCTGAATTTGCCCTATCGGATAATGAATCTGTGTTCCGGAGATGTTGGATTCTCTAGTGCAAAAACCTATGATCTGGAAGTTTGGTTGCCGGGGCAAAATGCCTATCGCGAAATATCATCCTGCTCCAATTTCGAGTCTTTTCAGGCAAGACGCATGATGGCTCGTATGCGTGATCCCGTGACGAATAAACCGGTTCTGGTTCATACCGTTAATGGATCCGGTTTGGCTGTCGGTCGCGCTCTGGTGGCAGTGATGGAGAATTACCAAAATGAAGATGGCAGCATTACTGTGCCGGATGTATTACAACCCTACATGAATGATTTGGAAGTAATTCCTGCTACCGCTAAATAATGGCACTAATTAATAACGGTTGGTTAGTATTGAAAATCCGCTTTCTAAGGCTAAATGAGCAATTCTCATGAAGTATTTCCCCGTATTTTTTGACATAAATAACAAACGCTGTCTTGTGGTGGGTGGTGGTGATGTGGCGGCTCGCAAGGTGGCACTGATGTTTCGTGCGGGTGCTCAGGTTACCGTTGTTTCACCCGAGTTGTGTGAAAGCTTGCAAAACCGTCTGGCCAATAAAGAGATTACCCATGAAGCGCGAAGTTTTGAAGATAATGATCTTGAGGCTTGCGCGTTAATCGTTGCCGCAACCGATGATCAGGCTGTTAACAAGCAGGTTTCTGATTTGGCACATTCAAAATGTATTCCGGTGAATGTTGTCGATCAGCCGGATTTATGCAGTTTTATTGTGCCATCGATTATTGATCGTTCGCCTGTGCAGGTCGCCGTTTCCACTGGAGGTGCTTCGCCTGTGTTGGCACGGTTATTACGTGCGCGTCTTGAGACCATGATTCCCTCTGCTTATGGTCGTCTTGCAGATCTTATGAGTGAGTTTCGAGATAAAGTTAAAGCAAAAATTACCACTGAAGGTAAGCGCCGTCGTTTTTGGGAGGATGTAGCACAGGGCCCTATTGCTGAAATGATTTTTTCCGGTAGGGAGGCTGCTGCACGAGAGGCGATGCATGCTGCCGTTGAAGAAGCTGAAGCCTCAACAGGTGATCGAGGTGAGGTTTATCTGGTCGGCGCTGGTCCTGGCGATCCTGATTTATTGACCTTCCGTGCCTTGCGCTTGTTGCAGCAGGCCGATGTAATTGTTTATGACCGCCTGGTGTCAGAAGAAATTCTGGATATGGCGCGGCGTGATGCTGATTTGGTTTATGTCGGAAAAGAACGCGACAAACACACCCTGCCGCAGGAAGACATAAATTTACTGTTGGCTCGAATAGCCAAAAAGGGTAAACGGGTTTTACGTTTAAAGGGTGGCGATCCCTTTATTTTCGGCCGCGGCGGGGAAGAAATTGAAACGTTGATGCAGGAGGGTGTTAATTTCCAGATCGTGCCGGGAATTACTGCAGCAGCTGGCGCAGCTTCTTATGCGGGCATTCCTTTAACGCACCGAAACTATGCTCAGTCAGTTACCTTTGTTACTGGTCATCTCAAAGATGGCACTATGAATCTTAACTGGCCAGCATTGGCGCACCCGCATCAAACATTGGTGGTATATATGGGGCTGTTGGGCGTAAAAACATTATGCGCCAAATTGATAGAGCATGGCTTATCGGAAAGAACGCCTATGGCTTTGGTGCAAAAGGCGACTACGCGGCAACAAAAAGTACTGATTGGTACCTTAAAGTCGATGCCAGGGCTTCTTGAGAAAGCTAACATTAAACCACCCACGCTGATTATTGTGGGTGAGGTAGTGAACCTGCACGAGAAACTTTCCTGGTTTGGCTCTGCTGAAACCGTGGGGGAAGGTTAAATAAACCTTGCTCCAGTCGATTAGTGTCCAGTTGGATTTTTAATATCCAGTGCCTGCTTAATACCAACAATTACGGAATCCAGTGCCCGGTCAAACAGAGGGATATCCTCGACAATGGCGGCATGCTCGGACTCGAATTTTTCAATAAGTTGGCGATACGTTAAATCAGCCACTACTTTATATTTTCGATCAACAAAAGTGAATTCTTTGGTGAAATCGCATTTCCAGGCGAGCTTGCCGCGTGTGCGAACATTGGTGTTTGGATTTATAAATTCTACCCAGGTACCCAACGCCATTTCAGTGATACTTTCTGCGTGCAGGCTGAATAATACGTCATTATTTTCCTCTGACGAAGTGATGATCTCGGCGGAGAAAGGGTCAAATTGATCGTTATTAATTGTTGAATTTTCAGGAAAGTCTGACAAATCAATACCAAAGTCATCTTCTGTTAAGGTATCAGAATCTTCGTAGTGTATGAGTGCGTTTGCTTGTTGTGTCGACTGATTTGTATGATCGATTATTGTTTCAGGAATTCCGCCGCGAAGGCCGGCAAGATGCAACTGCTCTAGCTGGTCAAATAAATCTTCGCTTCTTTTCATGTCAAAATTAATCAGGGTAAAACCATCGCGCAGGCCATTAAGGATGCTAGGGATCACTTTAATAAGGCGGTTGCGTTCACTGATAATTAACTTCGGTTCTACGCTCCAGATAAGATCATCGGCCACCTGTAACGCGGTTTTCCATGCATTGCTTTTTACGCCGTCACGAAGGTATAGGTGTACTAATACATCTTTCCAGGCTTCAAGGAAAATAGTGTTTACCAAAGTCGGAATATTATGGTTTTCAACCATGAGCTGGATTTCTTTGACGGCAGCATTTTTGGCACTCTCGAGCATATCTTCGGTTAATTTGTTTGATTCTTTTTCATTCTCCATAAATGATGAGAATTCTGAGAGAAGTATTTCAAAAATGCTGGTGTTGTCCTCAAAATTTGCCAGTATTCTATCGACTACATAGCTAACCATTTTAAGTGTGGCATCTTCTTCAGGGTTTACTTCATTGAGTCCACTACCGGCATAGGCTAGCTCATTGAGTAACTGACGGGCTGGATGAGATTTTTTAGAGAAAAATGCATTGTCCAGGATTGCTACCTTCAATACTGGAATTTGCAGGCGCACAATTTGAACTTTTAGGTAATCAGATAAGGTTGGATCATCTAGAATAAAGTCAAACAACCTACTGACAATATCAATGCTGTCGATATCAGCCTGAGCAATCTTTTTTCCATCGGTTCTTCCCTGAATTTTACCAATTTCCTTCATCACGGTTGTTTTTATAATGTTAGCACTTTCCTGATGTTGATTTTGAAGGAGGGAAAGTTCTGCGCCTATTTGTAGTTGTGATAGTGCAGATACGATATCTCCAGGAGAGTATGAAATTCTTTTTTTGGATTCAGCGTTAAAATTAGTACCGGTTATGGGTGAGTCAATAACCAGACCGGCTTCGAGTCCCGCACGTTGTTTGGACAACAATTGCTGTATTGTACTAAAAACATTATCAGCTGCATTTATGGCGGCGGTTTCTTTGTTCTTTAAAGAGCTGTGATCAACTTCTGGGCTTATTTCATCCGGTAAATATGTATTCGTTGCTTTTTTACCCGGATGGCTGTGACTATCCGATTTCTTTATAGTGCTTTGAATGCGAGGCAGCACACCTGCGGCGATAAAATCCGAATTTATGGCATCATACATCCCACCTAACTGCTGGATAACAACTTTATCGAATAATTTGTACACGACCAGACGTACTTTAATATCTGTACTCATGCATCCTGCTGCGACTAAAAAGGCGTCACACAGGACTTCAGGACGCAGTGGGCTGTTATATTTTGTTATTTCTGTTTTTTCAATGAGAAAGTTCAAGCGAGCTGTGATATCAGAAAGAGCCTGGCTAAAAGTGTTATTAGCAGCACTGGCCATATTGCTAATTGCCAATGATTCTTCCAGTTGTTCATCTCCCACTAAACCAGCCTGGCCAAGTTTTCCACTGTGTTGGGGTGTGATGACGGCCTGACTTAGAGATAATTTGAATCCACTATCTAAAGCGCTAAAATATATTTTGTGCATTAAATCATGTTGGAGCCGGATTTCTCGCATGGCATCAAAATAGAGTGTTTGTTGTTGATTATTTTCTGCTTTATCAGCCAGATTAAATAGACTGTTATCTATCTGTGAGAAAAAATTAGGTAGAAGTTCTTCCAGGTAGTGTTTTGCAGTACGTTGCGCAGATATGACCAGCTGGGGTACAGGGACTGTATTTTCTACAGGGCTGGAGCGGCGGCTGGCATCAAAATTAAGGATATTCTTGTGTTTAACCATGGTTGTATAGGGACCGTTCTATTCTGACTGTTGAGATTAAGGGTTTGCTTTAATTATTAATACAAGATAAGTCTAGCGTTGGTATCGGCAGAGGGAGTGAATTGTTGCGCAAATTTGCGTGACTATGGTCACAGATTGTTTACTCGGTTGAGCAAGCACAAGCTCAATGGGAAATAGTTCACATATTTCAGAGCAGGCTGGCACAAAAGCAAAGGCCTGATGTCATACGCTATAATGCTGGAATCGGGGTTTTTGGCAGTTACAGTAAGGAATTCCCCTGTATACCCTGCTTGATATGGTTAAATATTGTCACCGACCGAATGTATTCAATAATTGCGCAATTGTGTGGTTCGATCCCATATTTTGGAGATTTTCTGCGCTGAATTACACTGAAATGGGTTCATTGGCTGTTATGCCAATTAGCCGATTAAAAGGTAGAATGAGTGATGCCCACAGATAGACAAAGTAGTGCCTTACCCGAAGCCTGGATTATACCGATACGTTTGGGTATTTATTCAGTATTGGCGGCTTGTTCGGCCTACATATATTTTAATGTGGGAGATCTGGTGATTACGAATTATCTGATCATAATTACCATCGTTGCTGTGGCAGCGATGGTTTTACTGGATTGCCGTGTGAGTGATGACTACTGGAAACGTGAGGCAAATCAATCAAAAGCTGATAAAAATAAATTGAATGGAGATAACGGTAGTTGATTTTAAAAAGAATGAATATAGCTGATTATTGCGTATTTTATATCAGGCTGGGTTTTTCCTGCGTGCTGATGTTAGTTGCGTGTAATTCGATTGCAGATGCTGAAGTAAATATTGATAGCGCCCTGGCGGCTGTCAATAGTGAAGAATATGAAAATGCATTCAAACAATTCCAGCTGCTGGCTGATAAAGGAGATGCCGAGGCGCAATATAATCTTGCAATGATGTATCGCCAGGGAAAGGGTGTTAAGAAAAATTATGAATCAAGTAATGCATGGTTCAGGAAGGCAGCTGATCAGGGTATTCCTGATGCCCAGTATTACCTGGGGCATGCCTATGATGTCGGTGAAGGGGTTGCTTCAAACAGAAAATATGCCCTTGTTTGGTACCGAAAGGCCGCTGAAAAAGGTCATGGTTTCGCGCAAATTAATTTGGGTGTGTTATACGCCAATGGTATTGGTGCAGAGCAGGATATCGAGCAGGCATATTTATGGTTCCATGTTGCTGCAGCGCAAGGTTATAGAGTAGCTTTTGAGAATAAGGATGTTATTGAAAAGGCTCTGGAGCCAGAAGAGGTTGAGAAGTTAAAACAAAAAGGTCGTAGTTATTATCAGCTATATGTTATGCCATTCCAGCGACACACTTCGTCTTATCCAAGATTGCGTTAAACTCTGATTAAATACAGGTTGGTTTAAAAACTAAGCTGCAAATTGCTCAACAAGTATATCAAGCTCTGGCGCGGAGGTTATGACGATTTCCAGCATTTCCTCAGCTTGTTCCTGATTAAAACCAAGACTGGACAGGATATCCTCAGGCAATTCCGTTGACTCTGCATCACCAATGTCGTGACGTTTAAGAAGATGGTCGGCTATCAGGGTTAACTTTGCGTATGCAGCATGGATGCCTCGGTAATGCTGATTATGATGTTCGGCAACAGCTACCTGTATTTCAGCATGAAGATTCCAGCTATGCATTAACCAGGCGCCAATTTCCATATGGTCTGTACCGAGAATTTGGCGTTCAATAACAATCCTTGGGGTATCATTATTGTTTTCAATAGCCTGCTGTAATTGTTTTGATTCTTCTTTGAAAATGTGAGCAACAAGCAGGATCCCAAAATTGTGTAATAACCCGCAGAGAAAACCTATTCCGGGGAGAGGTTGGTGTTGTGTGGGCATGACTCCAATTAGGCGTTGGACCAGTGCAGCGCTGTAGATGCTATGTTGCCAGAATGGATAGAGTCCCATGGGGCCATTATCCGGAATGTTAAATGTTTTTCCCAGAGACAAGCCCAGCGCGATATCAATGGTTGAGTTATAACCAAGAACTACTTTAATCGCGTAAGATAAAGAAGGGATTTCGCCTTTATAACCATAGAAGGCAGATCGGGCATAGCGTATTATTTGTGCAGAAATACTGGGGTCCAGCTCGATAATTTCAATTAAGTCACTGATGTTACTGTTGGGGTTTGTATTCAGTCGGAGTAGAGATTGTGCAACATCCGGCATAGCGGGTAGCTTTGTAGTGGATTCAATGCGCTGTCGCAGATTGCTTGCCGGAATGGAAGCGTCTTTATTATTGCTCATTGAGTACGTCTCTATTTGTACATTTGAGTGTTTGTTTAAGAACACTTAAATGTTATCCCGATTCGTGCGCGGTAATAAAACACTTGAATCGTATTCCGTGCTGATGTGTTTCGCCAGACTTATATTGCCTGGGCGAGAGGCCAATGAACGACAGCCTTGCAGCACCCCCTAACCCCGTGTCGGAAATCTATCGATAAACCGACATTGTTTGTATCGGTCAATTGCTATAAAACTTAATGGTAAATATAGTAGAAATTATCGGATTTGTGACGGGGTTGGTAATAATTAACAGAATTAACATGGACAAAGTTTAATAAATGTACTTACACCGAAACGCATTGTTGTTTGTTATAACGCTTATAGTCACTACCGGTGTGGGTTGTGATCGTAAAGCCGGTTCTTTGACTGATTTAGATGATCAAAATGGTGTATTAATACCCGCCGGCACTTTTATCATGGGTAGTAATAAGGTTGATAGTGATAATAAGAAAAAAGAATATGGGTTGGTTAAGCCTTTATACCTTGATGAACATCCGCAACAAAAACTGACGTTACCAGACTTTTATATTGATAAGTACGAAGTGACAAATAGTGAGTACAAGCAGTTTATTGAGGGAGCCCGATATAAGGAACCATTTGAGTGGTCGCAAAATGGTTACAATCTGAAAATGACTAGACTCAAGATCACTGATCTTGAAAGTCTTCAATGGATTGTATCCGAATATTTTAAATTGGATCGTGATACGCACCGTATGAGTAAGAAGCAATTGCTTAGTGTTATTTCGGCATCCTGGTTATTAAAGGATAAATTACCTGTAACAGGTGTGCGTTGGCAGGATGCAAATAGCTATTGCGGTTGGCGTGGTAAGAGACTGCCAACGGAAATGGAGTGGGAGAAAGCCGCTCGTGGAGAGCAGGGGCTGGAATTTCCATGGGGGAATAACTGGGATACCGAACAGACTAATATCGGCGATGATGCTGACTGGGAAGGTGGCATTGCTCCGGTGGGTTCATACCCACAAAATAAATCCCCCTATGGTGTGTTTGATATGGCGGGTAATGTATGGGAATGGGTGTCTGACTGGTACCAGCCCTATCCAGGGAGTAAATATGAGTCAAAAGACTTTGGTGAAACTCATAAAGTGATACGCGGTGGCGGTGGCGGAGTAGGGCATTACTCACTGTCATTTTTCTTTCGTAGCGCAATGCGGGGTTATGCCTTACCTACTGAAAAAAGCGGCGATGTGGGCTTTCGCTGCGCCTGGAATGAAAAAATTAAGTAAATTGATAGGTTGGCAGGGAAAAAACGAATGTTGTGCCCTGATTGGGGGTGCTATCAGCTTTAATGTCGCTACCGTGTAAATCAATAATGCGCTTGACGATAGATAGGCCCAGCCCCGCATTCTGATTGCTGGTGGTGCGGGGTTTTTCCAGGCGGTAAAATCGATCAAAAATATGTAAGATTTCCTCTTTTGGAATCCCTTGTCCTGTATCTGCGACTTTGACAACAATATTATCTGAGTTGCTCTGGAGCGAAATGCTGATGTGGCCACCCTCCGGTGTGTAACGCAATGCATTATCAATAAGATTATCCAGTACCCGCTGAATAAGGCCAATATCGCCATAGGCAAAGGGCAGGTTTGAGCCAAATTCGGCTACAATTTCAACGTTTCGTTTTTCTGCTTCCATCTTAAATTTTTGGACGACGTCCTGTGCCAGCTCGGCCAGTGAAAATGGTTCTATGTTGATCAATGTTTCACTGGAATCCAGTTTTGCCAGTTCAAATAGTTCGCTGATCAATTGGTTGAGTCGAGCGCTTTGGGATGTGGCTATTTCAAGGTATTCGCGACGCTCCTGGGATGACAGGTCTTCGTCTTTTAGTAAAAGTGTCTCCAGGTACCCATGCAGAGATGTCAGTGGTGTACGCAAATCATGAGACACATTAGCCACCATCTCTCGGCGTTTGGCATCCGTTTGTTTTAATGTTTCTACCTGCTGGTCGATGCGGTCTGCCATTTTATTGAAACTGGCACCCAGTAGATCGATTTCATCTTTTGCCTGGCCGCGAAGTGGAAACCGTTCATCACTCTTTGCATTTTTATCGCCAAAGTGAGACATGATAGTCGTGAGAAGACGCAAGCGTCGTGTTAATAATGCAAAAGCTGTGAGGCCAGTGATCAGGGCAAGAAGCAGACTTAAACCCAGACCGGTAGTGGTGAAGCGCAGAATATAACTGCCTTTAATCATTTCCGTAATACTGTCGTAGGCTTCTCCCTCAAGGATGACGTAAAGATAGCCAGCGGGTGTGTCAGGATTTTTACCGGGTATAGGCGCTGCCGAGAAAACCTTCTGACGTGACAGGCCTCTGGGGTCATCGCCCATATATGGGTATTCCACATCGCCTTTAATGAATTGGTGTATCGGTTGCAGAGAAACACGTTGGCGCTTGACGTGCCCTTCGGGAGCTGTGAAAGCCAGGATTTTTCCGGATGGATCAAGAAGGTATAATTCAATCCCCGGGTTAACAACCATTAACCAGTGGAAAAGTGATTTCAACGCGCCCTGGTTAACCTGTTGATTATTTAATAGGGGTTCTTCTGCAACAATATGTTCAGCCAGGGTCGTATTCAGTTTTTGCGTCAATTCCTGTTGGTACATTTCGGCCGAATAAAGCACCATGCTGTAAACGATGTAGCCAATCAGACACATTAGTGTAAACAGGACAGCAGCAATTCGGCTGTAAAGAGTATGAAACATTACGCGCTGGCCCTGGTTTGCTCGTCGTTCAGGTTTTCTGAAAACTTATAACCCACGCCCCATACCGTCAGAACATACACAGGGTTGGAGGGATCGTCTTCAATTTTTGAACGCAAGCGGTTTATGTGGGAATTAACCGTGTGTTCATAACCATCGTGGCAATATCCCCAAACACTGTCGAGGAGTTGTGTGCGCGTGAATACCTGCCCAGGGTGCTGGGCGAAATGCCATAACAGATCGAATTCACGCGCCGTTAAATCAATCGATTTATTCCCAATGGTGGTGCTTCGTTTTGTGTGTTCCAGTACCAGTTCACCTGCCTGGATAGTATTTCCATCGGTTGACGGATCTGTCCTGGTGTCGACTCGTCGAAGTATCGCTTTGACGCGTGCAATCAGTTCTCTCACGCTGAAGGGTTTGGGAAGGTAATCGTCAGCACCCAGCTCAAGGCCGACTATACGATCAAGTTCAGCACTTTTTGCGGTGAGCATCAGGATAGGGGTGTTGTTGGCATGCCCTCGTAAGCGTTTGCAAATCTCTAACCCGTCAATACCTGGCAACATGAGGTCAAGAACGATTAAGTCGAATTGTTGCTTCTGGGCAAGCTCCAGTCCAAGGTTCCCTTCATTGGCGATTTCAACCTCTGCTTCCAGATCGCGGAGGTGCATTGCCACCAGGTTGGCGATGTCAGCATTGTCTTCAATAATTAGAAAGCGTTTCATGCAATTTTACTCATTTTGGTACCTTTCAATAATAATTGAGAAAGTTCACAAAAAGATCACGTTGTGAAGCATGCTGATGGTAGCAATGAGGGTAAGTGGTTGATTTCCGGTTATTTTGACTCTTCCTGGTCAGGCCGTAGTGTAGTGGTGAAATAATTTTCAGCGATATCCGGGTCTACAATATCGTTTTGAGCGTCCTCCAGAGGGCTGTCGTTATCATTCCAGCCGCGCAGCCCGGTCTTGAGTGAACGGACATTACTGAAGCCCATTTGTCGCATGGTAAACGCGGCAAGTGCACTGCGATTGCCTGAGCGGCAGATGACAATGATGGTTTTTTCGCGGCCACCGGCCAGCACCGGAACCGTTTCATCGTATCCATAATCGCAGGCTGATTCCAGGATACCTCGGGGTACATTGATGGCCTCAGGAACATGAGCCAGTGAATATTCGTATGGTTCATTAATATCGACGAGGATGATATCCGGGTTCTGTTTCAGTTCGTCCTCAAGATCCCACGGGAATATCTCATTAATGTGTGGCAGGCAATCTGAAACTAGGTCTTTGTAGCTTTTCATGAGTGCCTCCGTATTAAATTAATCAATGATTCCTGTTAGTGCGTGGCATCAGGGAATCTTTTGCGACCCAGGCCGAGCTCTACAGCAATGACTGCTGCCTCAACTCGGGAGCGAACACTCAGTTTCCTGAGAACAGATTTTACGTGTAATTTTACAGTTCCATCCGTAATGCCCAGCTCTCTTGCGATGACCTTATTGCTTTGGCCTATAGCGAGATGTTCTAGAATTTCATGTTCTCTTGGAGTCAGTTGAGAGATGGGAGTTTTTTTCTCGGGCTCTTCTGATTTTCCCTGTAGTGCACGGGCAAGGGTTCCGGCAAGCTGGGGTGCGACGACAGTTTCGCCCGCAACAATTTTATGTAAGGCGGCAACTAACTCATCCGGATCCATATCTTTTAAAAGATATCCCTGTGCCCCATTACGGAGGGATTCAACCAGATCGTGTTCTTCATTGCTGGTGGTCAGCATTGAGATAGGGATAGCAATACCTGATTCGCGCAGCTGTTTAAGGACTTCTAACCCATTCATGTCAGGCATGCGCATATCCAGCAGGACAACATCCGGGTTGACCTTGGTGATCAATTCAAGTCCTTCCTGGCCGGTGCTGGCAGCGCCTACAACCTGGATGTCGCTTCGCTCAAGCAGGTTTTTTAGGCCTAGCCTGAATAGCGTGTGATCATCAATAAGTAATACTTTCATTGGATAAATAGTACAGTTTTTGAGGGTGTATGTCGGCTCTATTGATAAAACATTTCTGTGTGTGCATTAATATCATCCAGGTTAAGCTCGATTCGTGTGCCTTCTCCCGGGTCGCTCTCAATACTGAGCTTTGCACCAATGCGCTGGGCTCGTTCCTTCATTATGGTGAGGCCAACATGCTCGCCAGGTTTAGCATCGCTGAAATCCTGCCCAATACCCATACCATCATCTTCTATCAGAACATAAAAAGGTTTTTCTTTAGTGCAGCGCATTAATATGCGCACGTTATTGGCATCACTATGTTTGCGAATGTTGGTAAGGGACTCCTGAATAATATGAAGTAAATGAACCTCCAGTATTGGTGGTAATTTTAGATCCGGGCACTCATTTTGAAAGAAGACCTGTATATTGCTTTCGGATTTAAAACGGTTAACGAGCTCTTCTGTGGCTGGGATGAGACCACGCTCATCCATTTTTATACGGAAATGTGCGAGTAGTTCGCGTAGCTCAAAATTAGCATCATCCAGTCCAAGTTTTATTTGCTCTACTTCATTTTCGGCATCCTTACGTGTTTCCCTGTTATCTTGCGTAAGAGTTTTTTGAAGTATGCTGACACGAAATCTGAGGCTTGCGAGAGTTTGAGCAAGAGAGTCGTGGAGTTCATGGGCAAGCATGGTGCGTTCCTGCATAATGGATACGCGTTTGGATTCTTCTTCCCATTTCGATTTTTCAATGGCCATACTGAGATGCTGGCCAATATTGGTCAGAATGTCCTTTATATCCTCTCGTTCTGTTAGCCCTAGTTTTTCGACAAAAAGATTGTAGATTCCCAGGGTGTTGTTTTGGTAGCTCAGCGGAATAGCAATATTTTCCATTTTATCGCCAGCAAACAACATACTGTCGATCGAATTCTGGCATTGCTTGAACGTATTTTTGCAGAGAATCATATTTTCCGAAAAATCCTGTGCACATAAGCAGTGTTCAACCGGCACTAAGTGTATTTTATCGGCAAGTTCTTTTTCAATGCCAACGCTACCGACAAGGCGCATTTGGTTATCATCAGTCATAAGTCGTACCGTTCCGGCATGTGCATAAACAATTTCGGTTAGAGTACTCAGGAACGCAACAAGTAGCTCTTCAATATTTTTGGTTGAGTTGCTATGTGCAGCAACATCATAGAGGATTTCCAAAGAACGAGTTTTACGTTGCAGTGTAATAGTTTGATTATCAACTCGTTCATCCATTTCGCGGGATAGTGAGCGCAGCGATTCGCCCAGCTCATTTATATCAACAGCGAGCTCTGATAATTCGCCATGTGCATTGTGTTGGGGGATCCTGGCAGAGAAGTCACCGCTACGCATACGTTGCGCCCATTCATGAAGCTGGGTCAGCGGTACAAAAATACGCGTTTTAACATGTTGTGTGACAGTAACAATGAGATAAAGGCAGAATAGTGAAAGAAGAGCCTGCAGGATAAAGAAATTACTGCTTTGTTCGGGCCAGAGATGCTGTGCGTAGGAAAGACCAAGAATGAGCAGGATGCTTATAATCATTCCCGTTATGGGGTTGTAGACTCCCTGGATAATTCGCGCGCCAAAATTAAGCGTGTGAGGGTTGGCAGTGTGATTGTCATCATCTGCCTGGGTTGATTTTATCTCTGTATGGTCTTTATGAGATTCAATCACATTGGCTACTCAGTTTTTTCGGTCGGAGGCTTGTAGTTAGGGTCATTAGGGTTGAGAAAAATGAAGTGGAATTGCCCTTCTTCAATTTCGACGAAATCAACGTGCGCTCCGTGAAGAAGCTCTTCGTTATCGGCGGAAATAAGTATTGTTATTCCTTCACATTCAAATTTAATGTCATCATCTTTGGCTTCGTCAAATCCTATTCCATAATCAACTGATTCGTCTGCTGTCATACGTGCTGCAAAGCGAAGGCCCATGTTGCTATTGTCTGATTCTTGCGCAGATTTTTTGATTTGTTCCAGGGCTGAGGGTGAAAAAGTTAATGTGTTCATTTCATGGCTCTATT
>JAUWLO010000018.1 GCA_030613605.1 Gammaproteobacteria bacterium
TTTTCACAGTGGGAGCTCCCGTTAGTGCGAAAATTCATGGCACCTTAAAACCACTGGAAAAGAGCACCTTGCCAGCTGGCCGCGTTAAAGCCCTGGCCTACGAAATCATGAATGAGGAACAGATTGCACAGTTCGAACTCAAACCTGAAATGAACCTGGCTCATTCCATGCCCAAAGTTGGCCGCTTCCGCGTCAACGTATTTATGCAACGCGGCCAGGCAGCGATGGTCATTCGCCACATTGAAACCAATATACCCAAGCCAGAGGATCTTGGCCTGCCACCTGTGCTGAAAAAAATAATCATGCAAAAACGTGGCCTGGTGTTATTTATTGGTGCCACGGGTTCAGGCAAATCCACCTCACTGGCCGCGCTCATCGACCACCGTAATGCTAATTCCGCCGGGCACATCATTACCATCGAAGACCCCATTGAGTTTGTGCACAACCACAAAAAATCGATCGTTAACCAGCGCGAGGTCGGGCTGGATACCGATACCTATGAAGATGCGCTGGTCAATACTCTACGTCAGGCCCCGGATGTCATTTTGATAGGTGAAATTCGCAGCCGGGAGACCATGGAGCACGCGCTGACCTTTGCTGAAACGGGGCACCTGGCCATCTCAACCCTGCACGCCAACAACTCCAATCAGGCGCTGGATCGCATTATCAACTTTTTCCCGGAAGACCGCCGTAACCAGTTGCTAATGGATTTGTCACTCAACGTGCGCGCATTCATTTCGCAACGACTTATCCCTACGGTTGAAGGCAAACGCGCAGTCGCAATAGAAATCATGCTCGGCACCCCCTTGATCCAGGATCTGATTCTCAAGGGGGATGTTCATGGCATTAAAGACATCATGGAAAAATCCACTAACCTGGGCATGCAGACCTTTGATCAGGCGCTGTTCAATTTATACAAGGCAGGGACCATCACTCACGAGGAGGCTCTGCGTAATGCCGACTCACAAAACAACTTACGCCTGAAAATCAGCCTCGCCGAGGGCAAGTCGGGCGAGATCGATTCCAGCCTGAAAATTGAGGAATCCGTTGAGGATAGCGGTCCATCCATGGGGCTGGAGCTTAAGTAGCCCGAGCTTGCAACTCACGATCAAAGTAGCCACTCAAAACGGGCCACTAACTAAAAAAGCTCCTCCGCCACAGTACTGTCTTGCGGCTCGCCTACTGGTGAACCAGTGATCACGTCTTCCGAAGCCCCTAACGACCCTCCTGTAGATGCTGGGGCGTGGCGCTCTGGAACATTCTCCACCCTGAAGGTCTCAAATATAGCATCAGGTTGGTCTGCGCCTGCCAGCAAACCCGTTTCAGGATCAATACGCACGGTCACCAGACCCGGTGGTTGAACCAAAGGCTTCACAGGCAAACCCTGTAAAGCGGTTTTCATGTATTCAATCCACATCGGTAATGCAGCACGACCACCGGTCTCGCGCTCACCCAAAGGCTGAGGCTTGTCAAAGCCAACCCAGGCCGTGGTCACCACATCTGGCGAAAACCCTGAAAACCAGGCATCTTGCTGATCATTGGTCGTTCCTGTTTTGCCGCCGATATCTTTTCGATTCAATACCAAAGCTCGCCGCCCGGTACCACGACGTATAACGTCTATCATCAGGGTACGCATCAAATAGGCATTTTGTGGTGTTATCACTCGTGGCGCGATATTCACCGGGGGCATCTCTTCACGGATGGGGGGGCCTACAAAGGTGTTCGGTTCATCCGCCGTAATACTCGTTGACGTAAACGCATCTTCCTTACTTCTTTTGGCTCTGGCTTTTGCCCGGGCTTCACAAAACTCACAAACCACAAATGGCTCTGCCAGATACTCGGTTTCACCGTCAGCATTTTCGATACGATCAATAAAATAGGGAATTGTGCGATAACCCCCGTTGGCAAAAACAGAGTATCCCGACACCACTTCCAGCGGCGTGACCGCGCCACTGCCCAAAGCCAGCGACAAATCTTTGGGAAGACGGCGTTTATCAAAACCAAATCTCGACACATAGTTAATCGCGTAAGAGATACCAATAGCACGCAGCAACCGAATGGAAACCAGATTCCTGGATTTCACCAGGGCCTCGTGTAAGCGGGTAGGACCAAAGACTTTGCCGCTGTAATTCTCAGGCCGCCAGGCCGCTTCCAGGCCCTCATCTTCAAACACCACGGGGGCATCATTGATCAAACTGGCCAGGGTAAAGCCTTTTTCCAGACCCGCAGAATAGGTAAACGGCTTGAAATTGGATCCTGGCTGTCTTTCTGCCTGGGTCACCCGATTAAAATTGCTGTTCGTGAAATCAAACCCGCCTACCAGAGCACGAATAGCACCATCTTTGGGATCAAGTGATACCAGAGCCCCTTCCACAACAGGCACCTGCGCCAGGCTCCACTGACCACTGGCATCCTCAACGATTCGAATAACATCACCCCGAGTAAGGATATCTGCCGCCTCTTTAGGTGCCTCACCCATACGGCCAAAACCCGTTCCCGGTGCTGCCCATTTCAAACCCGGCCAGTCGATTCTCAGTACCCCCCGATGGGGTTCATATACAATGGCCAGCTGCCCCACCACCTCCAGCACCAGAGCAGGTAACAAACCGTTAACCTCCCGGTGTTTTCTAAGCAGGTTCATCCACTGCTCTTCACCGCTTTGTTCGTCCAGTAATTGCCGTGATATCGGCCCTCGATAACCGTGACGTCGGTCGTAAGAAAGCAGGGCATTACGTTGGGATTTGTTGGCGGCCGCTTGCAGTCTGGAATCAATGCTGGTGATCACTTTAAACCCTTCCGAGTAAGTTGTGTCGCCATAACGCTCGATCATCTCGGCACGAACCATTTCTGCTATGTAAGAGGCCGTCACTTCTTTGGAAAGACCGTGGAGACGAGAATCATCGACCATTTTTATCGCTTCGTTATATTCATCCTCGGTAATGTATTCCAGCGACAACATTCGACCTAATACATAATTACGGCGTGTTAGCGCTCTGGCGGGGTTAATAATAGGATTATATCGGGAAGGGGCTTTTGGCAGACCTGCGATCATGGCCAGCTGCGCCACATTAAGTTGCCCCACATCCAGGCCATAATAAACCTGTGCTGCTGCCCCGGCACCGTAGGCCCGGTTGCCCAGGTAAATTTTATTTAAATAAAGAGAAAGAATGTCCTGCTTGGTTAGCTCACCCTCAATTTTGAAGGCCAGCATGATCTCATTGATTTTTCGCAGATAGGTTTTTTCACGACTCAGAAAGAAATTTCGCGCCACCTGCATGGTAATTGTGCTTCCCCCCTGCCCCTTCTCACCGGTACGCAACAGGTAAAATACCGCGCGCAACAACCCCTGGTAGTCCACCCCTGGGTGTTCAAAAAAACGTGAATCTTCTGCCGCCAAAACGGCTTTAACCATCAAATCAGGAAATTCTTCATACTCCATTGGCGTCCGTTTCTTTTCACCAAACTCGGCCATAAGCTTCATATCACGGCTATAAACTCGTAATGGCACCTGAAAACGAACATCCTTAAGAGCATCTACAGAAGGAAGATTAGGGACAATAAAGAGATAAATGCCCAACACAATGAGTGTGGTTAAAAAAACACCAACTCCACCCACCATAAGCCACCAACGCCTGTGTAGGTTGAAAGAACGCTTTAAATCGCGGAATTTTGTGATAGTGTTCATGGACATATTGCTAACAGAGTATAAAACTTCTAATTGAATCAACCAAATACTAATTTTTTCTTATGCAATTCATGATCTACAGTAAAGTTTGCGGATTGGCTACCGATAATCAGCTTGTCTACACAAAAAATGGAAAAATAGGAAGATAACAGAGTGTCGCTAGCCAAACTATTTGCTCAGAAAAAACCAGCGCTCATCGGTCTTGATATCAGCTCGACATCGGTCAAGCTTCTGGAGCTAAGCCTTAGCGGGAAAGGCTACCGCGTGGATGCCTTTGCTGCCGAACCCTTGCCACCAAATTCCGTGGTAGAAAAAAATATTGCAGATGTCGAAGCCGTTGGTGAGGCTATTCGACGTGTCGCCAAGCGCTCCGGATCTCGTACAAAAAATGTTTGTGTCGCTGTCGCCGGCTCCTCTGTTATCACCAAAGTCATCACCATGCCGGCTTCGCTATCCGAAGAAGAAATGGAAAGCCAGATTGAACTCGAAGCCGACCAATATATTCCGTATGCATTGGATGAGGTAAACCTTGATTTCGAAATACTCGGAACCTCCGACGACAACCCGGATACCGTTGATGTTTTACTGGCTGCCTCACGCAGCGAAAATGTGGATTCACGAGTAGCTGCTGTAGAACTCGGTGGACTCACTGCCAAAGTCGTCGATATCGAAGCCTACACACTGGAAAATGCCTTCGGACTTATTTCATCGCAGGTTCCCGGTGGCACCGATGGTAAGACTATTGCCATTATTGATATTGGCGCCACCATGACCACGCTGAGTGTACTGCATGACGAAAAAATTATTTATACCCGCGACCAGGTTTTTGGTGGCAAGCAGCTTACCGAAGAAATACAACGCCGTTACGGCCTCTCCTATGAAGAAGCCGGTATGGCCAAGCGCCAGGGTGGTCTACCAGACAACTACATTCCCGAAGTACTTGACCCCTTCAAGGATGCTATGGCACAGCAGGTCAGTCGATCACTGCAATTTTTCTTTTCTTCCAGTCAGCACAATTCTGTAAGCCACATTGTCCTGGCGGGTGGTAGCGCATCTATTCCGGGCGCAGATGAACTGATTGAAGAACGTGTTGGCACCAG
This sequence comes from Gammaproteobacteria bacterium, assembly GCA_030613605.1. GTDB lineage: Bacteria > Pseudomonadota > Gammaproteobacteria > SZUA-152 > SZUA-152 > SZUA-152. Next base: position 4,786 of record JAUWLO010000018.1, read on the forward strand.
CACCTCTGTAGCCAATCCATTCACCAACATGTCATTAGCCTCCAAAGTTAAGGCGCAGGCACTGAGCAATGATGCGCCGTCATTGATGATCGCCTGTGGACTCGCACTGAGGAGTTTCGATTAATGCCTCATATTAACCTCCTACCCTGGCGCGAAGAACTTCGTAGCGAAAGGCAACGACAACTTATCAATATAGCGGCCGGTGCTGCTGTAGTAATGCTGGGCATTATCGTTTTAGTTCATCTCCGTATGGCTGGCATGATTACCGACCAGGACAATCGCAATAAATATATGACTGAACAAATCGCCATTGTCGACAAACAAATTACAGAAATAAACACGCTTGAAAAGGAAAAGGCAGCCTTGCTGGCGCGAATGAAAGTTATTCAAGAGCTTCAGGGTACCCGCCCGGTGATCGTGCACCTTTTCGATGAAATCGCAAAAACTCTACCTGCCCAGGTTGTTTTACTTAGCCTTAAAAGAGAGGGTGAAGGGATAAGCCTGGAGGGCATCGCAGATTCCAATGATTATGTTTCCCAGTTCATGCGCAATCTGAGTGACTCGCCATGGCTTACAAACCCAAGACTCACGGTAATTGAAGCGAATAAGGCCCAATATCCGGGTGCGAGCTGGTTTCAACTCACTGTGTCACAAGCAAAACTTGAAAAACTAAAACATAAAAAGGCAGCCAAATGAACCTGTCTGATCTCAACAATCTAAGCCTGGATCCAAACAATATCGGCAGCTGGCCGATTGCCGCGAAGGTTATCGTTATTTTATCATTATGTGGCGCTATTTTATTTGCGGGCTATTACCTCGACACAAGCGACCAGCTAATAGTCCTGGAAACAGCTCAAGCCAAAGAAGTAACCCTGAAAAAAACTTTTGAAACCAAACAGGCCAAAGCCAGAAATCTCGCTGCATACAAAGAACAGATGGTAGAAATGGAACGATCATTCGGCACCTTATTGCAGCAATTACCTGGTAAAACCGAGGTTCCCGGCCTGCTGGACGACATATCACGCGTCGGCATCCAAAGCGGCATGGTATTTGAATACTTCAAACCTGAAGCAGAAACTCCCAAGGGGTTTTATGCTGAACTGCCCATCAGTATCCGCGTGAAAGGTAACTATCACCAGTTTGGTAATTTTGTCAGCGGGACAGCTGCACTACCCCGCATTGTCACCCTGCACAACTTTTCAATTTCACAAGGCAAGGGTAATGATGATATGACCATGGTGGCCACTGCAAAGACATACCGCTACCTTGAAAAAGATTAACAAACTAGCAATAAAAAGAAACGCCGGAAGGGTCGGAAATGATCACCATGAAACCTTCACCTACCCCCAGGCACACCGTCAAAAAGGCCACTTTCCCATGGCTTCGTTACGCCCGGCGTAGCGTTTCTCTTTGGCAATACGTAGGAATAATTATCCTTACTGTTGGGCTTGTTGCATGCGGCGACACGCCAGACGCGGATTTACGTCAGTTCGTTAATGATACCAAAGCCCGGGGGAAGGGTCGTATTCCGCCTTTGCCCGAGCCCCAAACATTTGAAATTTATGCCTATGATGAGGAGCCCTTGCGTGACCCCTTCATACCGGCCAAAGCTGTTGAAGCTGCCAATAACGCAGACTCAGGATTAAAACCTGACACTACCCGAGAAAAAGATGTGCTGGAAGAATTCGCACTAGGCAGCCTGAAGATGATGGGCAGCCTGGAAAAAAACGGGAAACTTTGGGCTTTACTTAGAGCGCCTGATGGCACTTTACATCGCACAACAAAAGGCCGCCATATGGGGCAAAATAATGGCAAAATTATCAAAATTACTGAATCAGAGCTTGAATTAAAAGAGATCGTTCCGGACGGACTGGGGGGTTGGATAGAACGATTCTCAACCCTTTCCGCTAGCGAATGATGCCAACGAGGATACTAAACATGGGCGTTGTCAGACAGTTTTCTGTATCAAGTGCTGCAAGCACAATCAATACAATAGCAACAAAAACCAGGTGGGCAAGAATACTGCTAACTTGTTTCCTGTTAGCGGTATCTGCTAATGCCATAGGCGCAGATGACGCCCAAAAAACACTCGACTTTATCGATTTCAAAAAGCTTCCGAATAATGCTGTTGAAATACGCATTGCCCTGTCAGGTAAGGCACCAAACCCAACAGATTTCACTTCAAAGAACCCGGCTCGCATCTCCCTGGACCTTGCAGGCGTTAACAATAATTTACCCTGGAGCCTGCCCCTGCCTATTGATGTGGGTGTAGCCAAAAATATCAAGGCAGTACAGGCCAAAGGCCGCACACGCGTCATAATCAGTGTCGACAAGCTGGTGACATATCAACTCCGTACAGAAGATAAAAATATATTCCTGACCCTGAGCGATAATATAGAAGCCGATGACACACAGGCGGCAACTAAAGCTGAACCTGTGCCTGTGGCCCCTGTGGCCCCTGTGGCCAAAGCCACACCAAAGCCTGCACCAGTAAAGAAAACCTCAGCAGGGAAAGGGCCTAGCCTGAAAAATATTACATTCACTTCTTTACCTGGGGATAGCGTACAAGTGCGTCTGGCCTTTTCTGGCCCTGTGACCAACCCAGGAAGTTTCACTATTAATAACCCGGCACGCATTGTTCTGGATTTCCCAAAAATCAGCAGCGCACTGGGCTGGAAAAATAAAAACATTGGCATTGGTCTGGCAAAAAGCATTACCGCTGTTGAAGCCGGTGACCGCACCCGCGTCATTTTAAACCTCGTGCAGCTCATCCCATTTGAGAGCGAAGTTTCAGGAAATAACGTTATTGTCACACTTGCCGGCAGCCGCACGGCAGCCAGCACTGCAGCGTCTTCACTTGTAACAAGTGCGGTAGGAGCTGCTGCCACAGCAACGACAGGACTACACCGTATTACCAACATCGACTTCCGTCGCGGCAAAAAAGGTGAAGGACGAATTATCGTATCCCTGTCTGATGAAGACACACCAATCAGCACAGGAGAATCAGGGCAACAAATATTTGTGGAATTTGGCGATACAGGTTTACCCGCCAACCTCCTGCAACGCCTGGACGTTATCGATTTCGCCACTCCAGTGCAATTCATTGACATTACGCAATCCGGTGACAGGGTTCGCCTGGCTATCACCCCATTAGGTGACTACGAGTATCTTGCCTACCACACAGCAGGTACCTACACCATCGAGGTCAAGGAAATCCCCAAAGAGAAACGGGCTGCTGCTAAAAAGAGCTCTTTTGACTATACCGGTGAAAAACTCTCACTGAACTTCCAGGATATTGAGGTAAGGGCTGTGCTTCAGCTAATTGCGGACTTTACCAACCTCAATATGGTTACCAGCGACGCTGTATCCGGCAACCTCACCTTGCGTCTCAAAAACGTTCCCTGGGATCAGGCGCTGGATATTATTCTTAAGACCAAAGGCCTGGCCATGCGCAAAGCGGGCAATGTCATCCTGGTAGCTCCGGCCGCCGAAATCGCCGCCCAGGAAAAACTCGAACTTGAAGCCAATAAACAGATCGAAGAACTTGCTCCCCTGAGAACCGAGCTAATCCAGATCAACTTTGCCAAGGCATCAGAGCTTGCCTCACTACTGAAAACCAAGGGCGGCCTGGTGTCTGAGCGTGCCGATGTCAGCGTCGATGAGCGCACCAACACCTTGATCATTTCTGACACGGCTGAACGTCTAGATGCTGTTAACAAACTGATCAAGACCCTGGATATCCCTGTTCGCCAGGTTCTGATTGAAGCTCGGATCGTAATCGCAGATGATGATTTCGCCAAAGATCTTGGGGTACGATTTGGTGTAACAGCACAGGATTTAGCTATCAATAACAATTCCACTAATCAGGGGTTTTCAACAGGCTCTAGTAGTGGCACGGATACCATGCTTTTAGGTGGCGGTCTTACCGGACCAAGCCCGACGCAGCGCTTCAACGTTAATATGCCGGTCTTTGATAGCAATGCTGGCCGAATTGCATTTTCACTCCTCGGCGCCAATACCCTGCTGGATCTGGAACTATCTGCCCTGCAGACAGAAAACCGTGGTGAAGTGCTCTCTAACCCCCGGGTCATCACCTCGAACCAGCATGAGGCAATCATCCAGCAAGGTACCGAAATACCATACCGGGAAGCGAGCTCAAGCGGTGCAGCTACTGTCTCTTTCAAAGAGGCCGTTCTACAGCTGAAGGTAACACCTCAAATAACACCGGACGATCGTATTATCCTTGATCTCCAGGTAAATAAAGATAGCGTAGGCCTGTTATTTGGCGGCATTCCCAGCATCGATACCAAAGAAATCCAGACACAGGTGCTGATGAACAATGGTGAAACAGTTGTCCTGGGTGGCATTTATGAACAAAACACCCGGAATGATATCGAGCGTGTCCCCTTCTTTGGTGACCTACCCATTATCGGCGCCCTGTTCAGGGCAACTCACGAACGAAGCGAGAAAAGTGAGTTGCTGATTTTCGTAACACCTAAAATAATCAAGCAGGAAGTTGCAAACAGGCCATAGAACTGGCTGATCTACATAAAATGAACGGCGCCATTTGGCGCCGTTCTCAGTATTGAAACTCTGAAATCCTTATTGGTCAACATCCTCTTAAACCCGATATAATCTACCCACAATCACAGCTTGGAACAACATGGCACGCAATATCATCCTTGTAGGACCCATGGGGGCGGGGAAAACCACCATTGGCAAACAGCTCGCCCAACATTATGGACGTGATTTCTACGACAGCGATCGTGAAATTGAAAAACATACTGGAGCAAATATTCCCCTCATTTTTGAGCTGGAAGGTGAAGAAGGATTCCGCAAACGAGAAAAAAATGTTCTCAGTGAATTAACACAAAAACAGGACATTGTTCTGGCAACAGGCGGAGGCGCAGTACTTGATCCTGATAATCGCGCCCTGCTATCAAAACATGGGTTTGTCATATACCTCAACGCACCTCTCACACAGTTACTTAACCGTACCAGCAAAGACCGAAACCGGCCTCTGCTACAAACAGAAAACCCCCGCAAAAAACTGGAAGAAATAATCGCTACCCGAGACCCCCTGTATAGGGAAGTCGCTGATGTTGTCATTGAAACGGATGACAAGCCAGTACGCAATGTTGTAAAAAACCTTATCAATATAATTAAAAATCAGAACATATAAACGCAACCAACAAATCTAAACAACTATTAAATGAACACAATAAAATCACTATCTGTAGATCTCGGCGATCATAGCTATCCAATCCACATCGGTCAGGACTTGCTGGGTAAGCCTGAATTGCTGACCGATTACATTACAGGTCAACAGGTACTGGTTGTTAGCAATGAAACGGTTGCCCCACTCTATCTCGACAAAACACTTTCCGGCCTGAAAAATTACCAATGCGAAACCGTCATTCTCCCAGATGGTGAACAATATAAAACACTAGACACAGTGGGTCTGATATACGACGCGCTGCTGAAAAACCGTTTTGATCGACAATGCACATTGATTGCCCTTGGTGGCGGTGTTGTCGGTGATATCACCGGCTTTGCCGCCGCAACTTACCAGCGTGGCGTTAATTTCATTCAAATCCCGACTACCCTGTTAGCGCAGGTCGACTCTTCCGTCGGCGGTAAAACTGGTGTCAATCACCCCCTGGGTAAAAATATGATCGGCGCCTTTCATCAACCTCAATGTGTATTAATCGATACAGACACGCTAAACACACTGGAAGATAAAGAGCTGTCTGCCGGTCTTGCAGAAATTATTAAATATGGGCTTATTCGCGACCCCGAATTATTTGACTGGCTAGAACAGCACATCCCAGCGTTACTGGAAAAAGATCCTGCCGATCTTGCCTATGCAATCGAGCGTTCCTGTCAAAACAAAGCTGACGTTGTGGCTGCCGACGAAAAAGAAACTGGCCAACGCGCCCTGCTGAATCTTGGTCATACCTTTGGCCATGCCATTGAAGCTGGCATGGGATATGGGGCATGGTTGCATGGCGAAGCTGTCGGTACTGGCATGTTAATGGCAGCCGATCTTTCTTTGCGGCATGGCTGGATAACCCAGGAACAAATGTTACGCATAAAAACCATACTGACATTAGCAAAGTTACCCATTAACACCCCGCCAGAACTGGATGCTGAAAAATTTATGAACCTAATGGCCGTAGACAAAAAGGTTCTCGCAGGGAAAATCAGATTAATATTGTTGAACAATATTGGTGAAAGCCTTATTAGTGATAATTATAAACCTGACTTGCTCTCCGATACTCTGAATGAATTCCACCGTGCAGCCAATTCACACTAACAGCCTGAATATATCTGACGGACTTGCCCCGTATGCCTCACGGGAAGAGCAATCACTCGGACGTCAGTTTCCAGAACCAGCTCCCAATACCCGTACAGAATTTCAGAGAGACAGGGACCGCATCGTTCACTCCAGCGCATTCAGGAGGCTTGAATACAAAACCCAGGTTTTTGTTAACCATGAAGGCGATATGTTTCGAACGCGGCTAACGCATTCAATAGAAGTTGCGCAAATTAGTCGCTCCATAGCCCGCGCATTAAAGCTCAATGAAGCACTCACGGAAACTATTGCCCTGGCCCACGATCTCGGGCACACACCCTTTGGTCATGCCGGACAAGATATTCTTAATCAATGCATGAAAAACTACGGCGGCTTCGAGCACAATCTTCAGTCATTACGAATCGTTGATGAACTTGAAGAAAAATATGCTGATTTTAATGGCCTCAACCTCAGCTTCGAAAGCCGGGAAGGTATTCTTAAACACTGCTCTCTCACAAACGCGAAAAAACTAGGCGAAATTGGCAAACGTTTTATAAACAAACAGCAGCCAGGCCTGGAGGCCCAGGTCACCAACATTGGCGATGAAATTGCCTACAACAATCATGATGTAGATGATGGCCTACGCGCAGGCCTTATTACTATTGATCAATTATGCGAAGTAAAAATTTTTTCTCGGCAACATTCCATTGTCATGACCACATACCCAAAATTACCAGAAAAGCGGGCAATACATGAAATCATCAGACGCATAATCAATGTTCAGGTTACTGACCTGCTCTCCACCACCAACAAACTCCTAAAGAAAGCAAACCCAACCAGCCGAAATGACGTCCTTATGCACCCCGGTCCACTGGTAGGGTATAGCAACGAGATGCAAACCATGAATCTGGAGCTAAAAAAGTTTCTGCGTAAAAACCTTTATCGGCATCGCCGTGTTGATGACATGAGCGATAAAGCCAAAAATATTATTCGCACTTTATTTAGTGCTTTAATTAATGACCCAAAACTTTTACCTCTGGAACGACAGGCAAGCGTACATAAGATGGAAGAACTTGATGGCGACATGGGCCGAGCACGCGGGATCGCCGATTATATTGCAGGCATGACCGATCGCTTTGCTATTAGCGAGCATGAACGTATTTTCAATACTAGTGAAAGCACCTAAGCGGCCAGCAATATATGCGCATCTATCTGCAAACCCCTCCAAATGCCGACGGCAACCCGCGCTATTTTCATTTATTATTACAGGAAGATTTAATTGATGGCTGGACTCTGGTTAAAGAAAATGGAATACAGGGTTCATCAGGGAAAGTGACTAAAATTCATTACGCCGACCATGACCAGGCGCTCGCGGCTCTTATCAAAACAAGAGACGCCCAGATCAAACGTGGTTATCGTGTCGTATTCATGAGAGGAGAACAGGCTCCAGCCTGAGAACATATGCATAACAATAACGCACTAAACACACCCTCATATGTTTCCTTCTACGGCATGTCTCGCGACCCTTTTGGTCAAAAAATTGAAGACGACCTTTTTTACGCCGAACCTTCTCGCAAACAAAGGCTGGGTACCCTGCTACACCTTACGCAATTTGGCAATGAGCTAATGATAGTGACCGGGCCTAAAGGCAGCGGAAAAACCACCTTGCTGCAGCAGTTTATAGCAACATCACCAAAATCCTGGAAATTTGCACGTATCGAAGCCCAGGACGGTCTTGATGAACGGAAAATACTGCAGCAACTTTATCGTCAAATGGGCATGGATTTCCGGGGAGCGACCCACAACGACTTGCTCGAACAAATGAAAATCCAGTTCGATCTGGCGCAACGAAAAGGCCAGTATTCCATTATGTTAATAAATAATGCTGACCTACTCCCAATCACGGCGATTAAAAAAGTGATGGAAATGGCTTCATTAATTTCCACCGTCAATAAGCCACTGCTACGCATTGTCTTGTTCGGCACAGAAGCGTTAATCGGTAAACTCAACGACCCATTACTGAATCAGTATTCCAGCCTTCCACAACGTGCCATAGACTTACCACCATTTAGTGAGGAGCAAACTGCTCACTATGTATTAAGCCGATTGTCCGCAGCCAATTTTTCCAACAATGATTTATTCACGCCAGCTGCAGTACATAAATTATATACAGAATCATATGGATGGCCCGCACGAATTAATGAGTTAGCTCGCAACATATTAACGAAATCTCTTCCAAAAAATGTACGGGAATCTATGCCTGACTTTGATACAAAATCGTTTCAAACCTCAAGAATGCTTGGCCTGGCATTGACTATAGCCATCGTTGCTACTTTTCTATTTTTCCAACAGGACATCCAACAGTGGGCGGGTCAGTTCACTAGCGCAACTAGCAATAGCTCCGGCACATCCTCAGCGCCCCAAACAAAGCTGGCGCCTACAAAAATTGTAGATAAACCCGTCACCAAACCTGCAATAACACTTGTGGAAAAATTAAAACAACGAAGCCAGGCCCGCCTTTCCGAAACAAACACAGCTGACAAAGTTAAACCGGTACACTCTCAACCAAAAGCCGCGGCGGAACAAAAGCCAATAGAGAAGCAAACACCACAACCCACTGTCAGCATAAATACCATCCCGAGAAAAGAAAGCTGGGTTTTAAATCAGAACTCTAAACACTACACCCTGCAAATTGTTGCCGGTGAAAACCTCAACACAATTGAAGAATTTATTGTGGAACACAAACTCTATAACAATATTGCTTTTTACCGCAGCATTCGCAAAAACAAACCCTGGTATGGTCTGATTTACGGCGTCTACCCACACAAGCAGGCCGCCGTCAGCGCCATTAATAAACTGCCAACAAAACTCCAGCGCCTCAAGCCCTGGGTGCGCAGCATCAATAGCGTCCAGCATGACATCAACAAAACTCGTCCTTAATGTCATAATCCGATCTCATCACCCTGTTTCCACCAAATTACCGCACAAAGACACCCCATAAAACCCGCCTGAATTCTTCCTCAATATCTGCCAAAACCCTGACAACACAGGGCTTTAGCCAGATTGAACCCAATGTAGAGCACCGGTATAATGCTGAGCCGTTTGACCTCAGGACGGCTGCAGCAATCCAGGCATAATTCCAGATAACTGCCTGATTATTATAATAAAACAACCCCACCATAGGGCGGAAGGCACCAACAAGCGTGAACAAAGCACCACACACACAAAGCCTCTATCGACCCAGTTTTGAGAAAGATAACTGCGGTTTCGGACTCATTGCCCAAATGGATGACAAAGCCAGCCACTGGCTGGTCACCACCGCTATCGATGCCCTGGCTCGACTGACCCACCGCGGCGCCGTTGCGGCTGATGGTAAATCCGGTGACGGCTGTGGCCTGCTAATGAAAAAACCCGATGGTTTCCTGCGAATTTGCGCTCAGGAACAGGGCTTCGAGCTGGCTGACCTGTACGCCGTTGGCATGGTATTCCTGAATACGGATAAAGCGAAAGCCAAAACCGCCCGCACCCAATTAGAAAACGAGCTTACTGCCGAAGGCCTGCAAGTCCTTGGCTGGCGTACTGTGCCTACCGACCCCAGCACCTGCGGCGAAGAAGCCCTGAAAAGCCTGCCCGTCATCGAGCAGATCTTTGTCAATGCCGGCACCGACATGGATGCCACCCGCTTTGAGCAGCATCTGTATATCGCCCGCCGTCGCACAGAAAAGGCCATAGAACCGAACGATGACGTGTTTTATATCCCTAGCCTGTCGGCAAACGTGGTGTCATACAAAGGTCTGGTGATGCCTGAGCACCTGCCGGTGTTCTACAAAGACTTACAGGATGAGCGCATGGAAACAGCCATTGCCGTGTTCCACCAGCGCTTCTCCACCAATACCTGGCCACAATGGCGCCTGGCTCAGCCATTCCGTTATCTCGCCCACAATGGCGAAATCAACACCGTACAGGGTAACCGCAACTGGTCCGTGGCGCGTGGCCACAAGTTCGAAAGCCCACACATCCCTATGGCCGATGTACGCCCGCTGGTCTCCATGACAGGTTCGGATTCCAATTCCATGGACAACATGCTGGAAGCCCTGCTCGCCGGTGGCATGGATATTTTCCAGGCCATGCGTTTGCTAATACCGCCTGCCTGGCAAAACGTCACCAACATGGACACCGACCTGCGCGCCTTTTACGAATACAGCTCCATGCACATGGAGCCCTGGGACGGCCCCGCCGGTATCGTGATGACCGATGGTCGCTATGCCGCCTGCTCCACTGACCGTAATGGCCTGCGCCCTGCACGATGGGTGATCACCAAAGATCGACACATCACCATTGCTTCCGAGATTGGTGTTTACGACTACAAACCCGAAGACGTGGTCGCCAAAGGCCGTTTAAAACCTGGCCAGATGCTGGCCGCTGACACCCAAACCGGCAAACTGCTGTTGCCGGAAGACGTCGACACCATGCTCAAGCAACGCCACCCTTACAAACAATGGCTCACCGCTGGTGCCAAACGCATCACCACCTCACTGGATGGTGAGATCTGCGGTCTGCCTATGGATAGCGATGTCCTGGATACTTATCAGAAACTGTTTCAGGTGAGCTTTGAAGAACGTGACCAGGTGATTCGTGTTCTGGCCGAAGCGGGTGCGGAAGCCATTGGATCCATGGGTGACGACACCCCCATACCGGTACTGTCACGCAAAGTGCGCTCACTGTACGACTATTTTCGTCAACAGTTTGCCCAGGTCACCAATCCACCTATTGATCCGATTCGCGAACAAATCGTCATGTCGCTGGAAACCTGTTTCGGCCGCGAAATGAACATGTTCGAAGAAACCGCTGAGCATGCGAACCGCATCCTGATGAACTCACCGGTTTTATCCACTACCAAATTCGATCAATTGATTAATCAGGATAGCGCCGGCTACGCCAGCGCCCGTATCGATCTGCATTACGAAGAAGACTGCACGCTGGAAGAAGCCATTAACATCATTACCGACCAGGCCGTTGCCGACATCAAGGGCGGCAAGGTTTTGCTGGTGTTGTCTGATCGCGACATCACGCCCGGCCGTATACCGGTGCATGCATTGCTTGCCACCGGCGCGGTGCATCATCGCCTCATTCGCGAAGGCCTGCGTTGTGATACCAACATTATTGTGGATACTGGTACCGCCCGCGATCCGCACCACATGGCTGTGCTTATCGGTTACGGTGCAACTGCGGTGTATCCGTATCTTGCCTACGCCTGCATTCAGGACATGCAACGCACCGGAGAAATTTCTGAAACGTCCTGTGCCGATCTCATGCACAGTTATCGCAAAGGCATTAACAAAGGATTGTTTAAAGTCACCTCGAAAATGGGTATCTCCACCATCTCCAGTTATCGCGGCGCACAATTATTTGAATCGGTCGGCCTGCACCAGGATGTGGTGGATCTGTGTTTCACGGGTACGACCAATCGTCTGCAAGGCACGCACTTCGAAGATCTTGATGTCGATCAACGCGCCCTGGCAAAGCTGGCCTGGAACAGCCGCAAAAAAATTGATCAGGGCGGCCTGCTCAAGTTTGTTTACGGTGGCGAAGAACACGCCTACAACCCGGACGTGGTACAGGCCCTGCAACGCGCCGTAAAATCCGGTGACGTTAACGCCTATCGTGAATACGCCAAAATGGTTAACGAGCGCCCCACGCTGGCACTGCGTGACATGTTGAAACTACGCACCGACGTTAAATCTATTTCCATCGATGAAGTAGAGCCTATGGAAGAAATCGTTAAACGATTTGATTCCGCGGCCATGTCACTGGGCGCCCTGTCACCCGAGGCACATGAAACACTCGCCATGGCCATGAACAAACTTGGCGCACGCTCAAACTCTGGCGAAGGTGGCGAAGACCCCAAACGTTACGGCACCGAAAAACGTTCCAAGATCAAACAGGTTGCTTCCGGTCGCTTCGGTGTTACGCCGGCCTATTTGCGTTCCGCTGAAGTCATGCAGATCAAAGTTGCTCAGGGCGCCAAACCCGGCGAAGGTGGTCAGCTGCCCGGTCAAAAGGTGAATGAACTCATTGCCGAATTGCGTTACTGCAAAACGGGCGTGACCCTCATATCACCACCGCCTCATCACGATATTTATTCCATCGAGGATTTGTCGCAGCTCATCTACGATCTCAAGCAGGTTAATCCGGATGGCCTGGTATCGGTGAAACTGGTGGCAGAAGCCGGTGTTGGTACGATTGCAGCAGGTGTGGCAAAGGCCTATGCCGACTTAATTACCATCTCGGGTTATGACGGCGGTACTGCAGCCAG
>JAUWLO010000139.1 GCA_030613605.1 Gammaproteobacteria bacterium
TTCTGCGACGTCATAAACGAAACGTGGTTGTAGTTCATCAGAGCCAATTGGTTTAATCATTCCACTGTATCCTTATTGTTGAGCAACTAGATTGTTGTTTTCAAAGTGTTTTATGTATTCCGGTACTGACGCCTGTTTTAACTGGACATCACGCGTCACGCTCGTCTATACGCCGCGGGAAGACCACATTAAAGGCTTTTACGACGAATGCAAAGTAGTTTTCATTTGCTCGGGTATAAATTCATTTTATTGGCTGAAAGTGTTGCTATGACTGGGGTCTGGCTAGGTTATGGATTGCCCCGCAGCCTGTTGATCGGCATGGTAGGAAGAGCGCACCATGGGGCCGCTGGCGACGTTAGTGAAGCCAAGCTCACGGGCGGTATCTGCTAATTGATCAAACTCCTCAGGGGGCACAAATCGCTCCACGGCCAGGTGGCTCAGGCTGGGTTGCAGGTATTGTCCCAGGGTCAGCATGTCACAATTATGAGCACGTAAATCTTTTAGCACGTCGACGACTTCATCGAAGGTTTCCCCCAGTCCCAGCATCAGGCCGGACTTGGTGGGGATGTGCGGATACATTTCCTTGAAACGCTGAATAAGTGTTAACGACCATTCATAGTCTGCGCCAGGTCTGATCTTTTTGTACAGGCGTGGCACATTTTCCAGGTTGTGGTTGAACACGTCTGGCGGGGCTTTTTCCATTATCTCCAGGGCAATATCCATGCGGCCACGAAAATCCGGCACCAGTATCTCAATTTTGGTTTGAGGGCTGGTTTCACGCACGGCACGAATACACTTGACGAAATGCCCGGCGCCACCATCTCGAAGATCATCTCGATCCACCGAGGTAATCACGACATATTTAAGTTTGAGTAGTGCCAGGGTTTTAGCGAGATTTTCAGGTTCATTGGCATCCAGAGGTTTAGGACGCCCATGGGCGACATCACAGAATGGGCAACGGCGGGTACAGATATCTCCCATGATCATGAAGGTAGCGGTATCATGGCTGAAACATTCCCCCAGGTTGGGGCAGGCAGCTTCTTCGCAAACGGTATGCAATTTATGTTCACGCAGTAATCTTTTGACTCGTTGAGCTTCGGGGCTGGTGGGTGCTTTGGCGCGAATCCATTTTGGTTTGCGTTTCACTTCAGTCGAGGGTTCCACCTTAATGGGGATGCGTGCCACTTTTTCTGCGCCGCGTAACGGTATACCGACTTCAACGGAATGTTTGTTTTTGTTGGAAGAGTTGGGAGGCTTATTCATAAGACGTTTTTACGAGGCGTGACTTTAAGCAGTTTCAAAGGACAAGATTATACACCTTATGCTTTGTCGATGAGTGGTTCACCGGGGCGGCATTTACCCGTTCAGAAAGCCAGTAGAAATCTAAAGGTTATGCGGGTCTCGTGGGGCCAAACTGCTTTTCCAGCTGTTTTAGTATGGCGGTGCTGATATCGCCGAGGGTGGCATCTGGCAAAATATTATGGGTTTGCATTGTTTTGAGATTGGCGAAGCCGCAAGGGTTGATGCGGGTGAAAGGTTCCAGATCCATGTCGATATTCAGACTCAGGCCATGGTAGGAACAGCCGCGACGGACCCGTAACCCCAGGGCAGCAATTTTAGATTCGTTTACATAAATGCCCGGCGCCTTGTCGCGACGTTGGCTTTCGATGCCGGAATCAGCCAGCAGATCGATGACGGCCTGCTCTATTTTATTGACCAGTTTTTTAACACCCAGATTACGGCGTTTTAAGTCCAGTAAAAAATAGACGATGAGCTGGCCGGGTCCGTGATAGGTCGCCTGCCCACCGCGATCACATTGAATAACGGGGATGTTGCCGGCATCGAGGATATGCTCACGTTTGCCATTCAGACCCAGAGTAAAAACCGGGGGATGTTCGAGTAACCAGATTTCATCGGCCGTATTTTCGCCGCGCTGCTCCGTAAACTTCTGCATCTCATGCCACACGGGTTCGTAGTCGCGTAAGCCAAGGTGGCGGACAATGATGTCAGGCTTGTTATTATTTTTGGGTTTGTTGCTCACTATCGGTTTTTAGCAATGCCAGGTACTTATGTCACGAAATTAGAGTGCCATGAGCACATGTTCGCAGGCGGTAAGATCCATATAAATGGCATCGAGTTGCTTTCGACTCTGGGCGCGAATCGTCACGGTAACGGAAATATATTTGCCGTTACTGCTAGGGCGGCTTTTGAAGGAATTTTCGGTTAAGTCTGGCGCATGACGACGCACAATTTCCAGCACGGTGATTTCGAAATTACCGCTGGCATGCCCCATGGCTTTGATGGGGAAGTCGCAGGGGAATGAGAAGACTGAATCGTTTTCTTTGTTGGGCGTCATGGGTGCTGGTTTTCAATAAAGTTTGTACACGGTATTGCTAAAGAACCATGGCTAATGTTTCTATGGCTGCTTCTGTGGCTGATTTCGCAATGTTTGCTTGTAGTCCTGATATAAGGTCAGTAAACGCTGATACAAGGGGCCCGGTTTGCCATTTTTAATCGGTTGTCCATCCAGTTGGGTGACTGAAAGAATCTCTTTTGTTGAGGAGGTTAGCCAGATTTCATCTGCCTGTTGTAATTCAGCCAGGCTGATGGTTTTTTCCTGACACGACAGACCATTGTTTTTCGCCAGCTCCAGTACCAGGTCACGGGTGATGCCGGGTAATAACATCGGGCCTTTTGGAGGCGTGGTAATAATGCCATCGATGACTGCAAACAGGTTGCTTGCGGCACCTTCGGTTGCCTGGCCGTCACGTATCAGGATGGCTTCGGCCGCCCCCTGATCGAGGGCTTCCTGGCGTAATAAAATATTGGGTAGCAAGCTGGTGGCTTTTATGTGGCAGCGTGACCAACGGATATCATCGATGGTGATTGCCGCAACTCCCTCGCTAATGATTTCCGCTGCCAGTGGTTTTAATTCGTTGCACATGGCGAACACGGTGGGGGTTGGGTTTTCAGGTATGGCGTGATCACGTTTTGCGCTGCCACGGGTGATCTGCAAATACAGCGACTGGTCACCATCATTATTAAGGTGAATTAATTCGGTTAACATTTTCTCCCACTCAGCGCTGCTGAGTGGATTGGTAATCCTGATGGCATCAAGGCTATTTTGCAGGCGAGATAAATGTTCAGTGAAGCGAAATAATTTCCCCCCATAAACAGGAATGACTTCATATATGCCATCGCCAAAAATAAAGCCACGGTCGAGCACCGATACATGGGCTTGAGATTCTGGCAGGAATTTGCCATTCAGGAAAACGGTCATGAGAGCAGAGGAAAGAGCAAAGATGAAAGATGAAAGGGAAGAGCTACAGTGGAAAGACAAGGTGACTTTTTGTTTTTCATCTTTACCCTTTTATCTTTTCTCTGTTTTTATTCAAACAACAGTTTGATTTCATCAATGAGATTATCAATCAGGCCGCCTTTTTTGACATCATTGAGCGCGACCAGATTACGCCTGGCGTATTGTTTGTCTCCAAGTCGGACATTGACGGTGCCGAATGTTGATCCTTTTTTGGCGGGTGCAGTGATGCGGGCATTGATGTTCATGTCGGCATCCAGTTTTTTGTATTGCCCCTTGGGTATGGTGATATAGAGGTCTTCTTTGAGGCCAAGAGATAAATTTTCGACAGCGCCTTTCCAGATGTGTGCTTTGGTTAGTGGTTCATTCGCAGCATATAATTTATGGGTTTCAAAGAAACGGAAACCGTAAGAGAGCAGTTTCTGACTTTCCGCCGCGCGAGCTTCTTCGCTGCGAGTACCAAGCACCACTGATATCAGGCGCATGCCATCACGTTTGGCTGATGCCACCAGGCAGTAACCGGCTGAGTCGGTGTGGCCAGTTTTAATGCCATCAACAAATTTGTTGCGCCACAGAAGTTTATTGCGATTGTATTGATTGATTTTATTGAACTTGAATTTTTTGGTGGAGTACCATTTGTAGTGTTCTGGGAAATTCTTAATCAGTGCGCGCGCCAGTTTTGCCATATCACCTGGTGTTGTGTAGTGATTTTTATTGGGTAAACCTGTGCTGTTTACAAAATGGCTATCCACCATGCCTAATTCGGCAGCATGCTGATTCATTAAATCCGCAAATGTTTCTTCGCTGCCCGCCACGTGTTCTGCCAGTGCGACGGTGGCGTCGTTGCCAGATTGAATGATAACGCCTTTCAATAAATTTTCGACCGAAACTTTTTTACCAACTTCAATGAACATGCGGGAGCCTTGCATGCGCCAGGCTTTTTCGCTGATGGTGACCATGTCATCCAGGTTGATGCCGCCATTGGCGAGTTCATTGGCGACAACATAGGAGGTCAGCATTTTAGTCAGGCTGGCGGGCTCCATGCGTTGGTCTGATTTTTTTTCCGTGAGGATTCGGCCGCTGTCAAAATCCATGAGCAAAAAGCCTCTGGCTTTGATTTTGGGTGAAGCCGGAACCATGATTGCGGCATAGCTGGGTAATGCCAGGCTTGCAAAGAGCAAAAAAAGTAGGGAGGCGGTAAGGCGGTGTCTGGCTGTATTCATTTTAGTGTGTGGATTCGTGTGTGTTAGGGGTTCGTTATTTGTGGGGCGGTGAGCCCAGGCAGCCTGTCAAAGTTGCTTGTTTTAGTTCGGGGCTAACAACGCTGCGGTGAGAGGATAGCTACTTTTGTCCTACTCTACAACGACATGTGGGGTGATGATGCCTAATGGGCTGAGCCTTTTACTCAAAAGATCGGCTTCTGACTCCGAACTTAACGGTCCGATGCGTACCCGATAAACATCCTGATTCCCGGTAGATTTCCGGTTAATGAGTACGTTTTCATTGGTAGCTGCAACCAGACGGCTGAGTAACTGGGTGGCATTACTGTGATCCGTAAATGCGCCGACCTGCAAATACAGCTGCCCGGAAGATTTGGTAATGGACGTATTTTTTGTTGCTGTTGGCCGCACATCGATTTTTTTCTTACGTGGGTCAATGGTGCGGATCTCTACCCGCCCTGTGCCTTTGGTATCAATGCCCAGTTTTTTTGCCGCGACAAAAGACAGATCAATAATGCGCCCGCGGACAAAGGGACCTCTATCGTTAACGCGTACGATGATTTTGCGATGATTGTCGAGATTGTGTACTTCAACATAAGTCGGGATGGGCAGAGTTTTGTGGGCGGCGGTCATGGCGTACATGTCATAAGGCTCGCCGCTGGATGTGCGGTGACCATGAAACTTTGTACCGTACCAGGAGGCGTGGCCTGTTTGTTTGAAACCACGGGCTGTTTGGCGCACGGTATAGCGTTTACCCTGCACCACATAAGATTTTGGATTGCCGTATTTGCT
>JAUWLO010000260.1 GCA_030613605.1 Gammaproteobacteria bacterium
CATCTTCTCGCGCATATCAGCGATATCTTTTCGTAATTCCACCGACGCCCGCTTTTGAGACAACACTTCGCGACGTACCGTTTCAAATTTTTTGCCCACATGAGCATCACCCGCCACCACCCGGGCCCTCACCAGCGCCTGATGCTCCCAGGTCCAGGCCCGGTTTTTTTGATAATCCGCAAAGGCAGACAGGCTGGTGACCAGCAAACCCGACGCCCCACTGGGTCGCAGGCGCATATCCACCTCATACAAAATACCCGCTGGCGTATGGGCGGTCATGATATGGATCATGCGCTGTCCAAGACGGGCGAAAAATACCGCGTCCGCAACAGGCTTGCTGCCATTATTCTTACCATTTAGAGAAGCGCTCGTCATTCCATTAAGAGAATCGCTGCTGTGCACAAAAACCAGATCGAGATCCGAACCATAACCCAGCTCAAGCCCACCCAGCTTGCCATAGGCCAGCACCGCAAAACCCTTACTGTCATCACCCTTTTCGCCACCCACATCAGCACAGCTCGGAACACCATAACGAGACACCATGTCCGTCCAGGCCTGCTCCAGCACACACTCTAAAATGACCTCCGCAATATCCGTCAGCAGATTACTAACTTCCATCAGCGGCACAGCTTCCACCACATCGGCCGCTGCCACCCTTAATACGTTGGCTTGCTTAAACTGGCGCAACACGTCCATGGCCTGTTCCAGATCATCATCGTCCACGTGCGACAACCGTTGCTTTAAATCGGCTTCCAGCTGCAATCGATCTGGCGGCTGATAAAGGCGGCGTGGATCCAGCAGCTCATCGAGAAGCACAGGATGTTTAACCAGCAATTGCGATATCCAGGGGCTTGCGGCACACAAACGTACCAACTGAGAAAGGGCCAGGGGGTGCTCTATCAGCAGGGAAAGATAGGCACTGCGGCGAGCAATACTTTCAAGCAAGGAGAACAGACGCTGCAATACCGTATCCGGATCAGCAGCTTGCGCCACCGCACCTAGCATTAGCGGCACCAGTCGATCCATCCTGCCACGGCCAGTACGTGACAAGGACTGGTAACAACGCATCTCACGAAATGTTTTTAATGTTGCCCAGCTGGCGGCCGCATTTTCATAACCAGCTGTTTGTAATACCGCAATGCCATCGGCCTCATCCAGCTGATCTTGCCAAAGCGCCGTCAACCCGGATGCGTCCGACGTTGTGTGTTCCGCCTGAGGTGCCGCGAATACCTGCTCAAAGTGGCTATGAACGCGTGCCATGTGGCCCCGCAATACTGGAATAAATTCATCCCAATGCCCGAACCCCATACCAAAGGCCAGGCGCTGGCGGCCCAGATCATCGTCGGGCAAAGAATGCGTCTGCTGATCCAGAAACTCCTGCAAACGATGTTCGGTAGTACGTAAAAAGGTATAAGCCTCCAGCAATTGCTGCACTACGTAATCAGGCAAATAGTCTTTCTCGGCCAGATAGGCCAATACACGTTGAATTTCGCGCTGCTGCAATTCTGGTTCACGTCCACCGCGGATTAGCTGAAAGGCCTGACCGATAAATTCCACTTCACGAATACCACCGGCACCCAGTTTGACGTGATTGGCCATGCCCTTGCGCTTAACTTCGGCCTCCACCATAGTCTTCATCTCTCGCAGGGCTTCAAAGGCACCAAAATCAAGATAACGGCGATAAACGAAAGGCCGAAGCGTGTCCAGCAACGCTGCACCCTGCTCCGGATCACCCGCCACAATCCGAGCCTTGACCAGGGCATAACGTTCCCAGTCACGACCATGCGCCTGATAATAATTTTCCATGGCCTGAAAGCTACAGGCCAAAGCCCCGCTCTGACCAAAAGGACGCAAACGCATATCCACCCGAAACACAAAACCCTCAGCGGTATTCTCATCCAGCACCTTGATCAGGGACTGACCAAGGCGGGCAAAAAATTGCTCATTACTCAATGCGCGCCTGCCGCCGTGTGTTTCACCCGTTTCCGGGTAAACAAAAATAAGATCGACGTCTGAAGAAAAATTCAGCTCACAGGCACCCAGTTTGCCCATGCCCAATACAACCATTTGCTGTGGTTGACCCTCGGCATTTTGCGGAATGCCCAGCTCCGCGGTCATCTGTTGGTACAACCAGCTCAGGGCAAGTCCAATACAGGCATCCGCCAGAGCAGAAAGATCCGCCATGGTTTCGTTAACATCGGCCTGTCCCGCTATGTCTCGCCAGGCGATACGCAACATTTCCCGCTGCCGAAAACGACGCAGACATTGACCTAAATTTTCGGCGTTGGTGACTTCAGCCTGAATTTGTTTATGAAGGCTGCGGCTATAGGTGTTGGACTCAAAACGTCGATTCAGGTCACCACTGTCCAGCAACCCAGTTAGCAATGCCGGTTGTCGCGTACAGGACAAGGCGACAAACTCACTCACTGCCCACACCCGGCAAAGGTTTGTCAAAAACTCTGCGTCCTCAGGAATAGTCATGCCTTCCCGAACCAGAGCTTGCTCAAAATTTGCCCAGTGTTTGGCCACGCCCACCCGCAAGGGCTCAGGTAAGCCCTCTAAATAATGATCGACAAAGACCGATTCAATCACCACTTATCTCCGGGCAAAGAGTGAGTATTCATGCCTGTGAACACTAAAGAATGCCCCCCCACGACCGATACCAGACACATAGTGTGATGTTGTCGAATTCACAAATTAAACCCTTATAAAAATGACTCAAAACAGACCGTTCAAACTTACGTTTTTCAAAAAAGCCGGAGCAGGAATTAATGGAAATGTCTGACTACCTCAAACTCATGGTCAAGTATGAAGCCTCCGATCTGTTTTTCACAGTGGGGGCTCCCGTTAGTGCGAAAATTCATGGCACCTTAAAACCACTGGAAAAGAGCACCTTGCCAGCTGGCCG
>JAUWLO010000120.1 GCA_030613605.1 Gammaproteobacteria bacterium
AGCATTTTTCTGGGTACCGGCCTTGGGCCTCGCAGTTATTCCATTCTCGAACAGGGGATGATTTCGCGCCTGATCGAGGCCAAACGCGAGGATTTGCGTAATTTCCTGGAAGAGGCGGCGGGGATCTCCAAATACAAGGACCGACGCCGGGAAACGGAAAATCGTATTCGACACACCCGCGAGAATCTGGAACGCCTGTCTGATTTGCGTGATGAACTGGGCAAACAGATCGATCGCCTGCAACGCCAGTCCCGATCTGCGGAAAAATACAAGGAATTCAAACAGGAAGAACGCCTGCTCAAAGGTCAGCTCACGGCTTTACGCTGGAAAGGCATGGATGGTCAGGCCGGTGAGCGTGAAAAACAAATTCGTGAAAAAGAAGCGGCCTACGAAGAACAGGTCGCCAGACAGCGTGCCATTGAGGCCGAGGTTGAGAAGCTTCGCGATTTACATGTGGAAGCGACTGAAACCTTCAACGAGGTGCAGGGGCGTTTTTACAGCGTCGGTGGCGACATCGCCCGCGTTGAACAATCTATCCAGCATGCCAACGAGCGTCGCCTGGAGCAGGAAGAAGAGCTAAAGAACGCCGAGCGGGGCTGGATTGAGTCTGAAACCCATCTGGCTTCGGACCGCAGCAAGATTGAAGAATTGACAGAGTCACTGACCGAGCTCCAGCCTGATCTGGAAAAAACCCAGGCCACTCAGGAGGCCTCTGGCTCAGCACTGGCCACAGCCGAACAGGCCATGCACGACTGGCAGGTTAACTGGGATGAATTCAATCAGACTTCTGCTGAGCCGGCCCGTAGTGCGGAAGTGGAACGCACTCAAATTCAGAACCTCGAACAGCAGTTTATCCAAAATGAGCGCAGGTTAGAGAAGTTACGTGAGGAACTAACGCGTCTTTCTCATGAAGGTCTGGAGCAGGAAATTGCCGAGCGTCTTGGGCAGGTTACCGAGTTCAGCGAGCAAACGTCAGATCTGGAAGCACGATTACAGGAACAACAGCAGGCCATTGAGTCGGCTCGTGAGTCCAGCCATCAATTAAGCAGCCAGCTGGATGAGCAGCGCAGCCAGCTGCAATCCAGCAAGGGACGTCTTTCTTCGCTGGAGGCCTTGCAGCAGGCAGCTTTGGGTAAAACCGAGGGCGATGCGGCACAGTGGCTGTCGGATAACGGCTTCAAAAATGCGCAACGCCTGGCCCAGGGTCTGAAAGTGGCTGATGGCTGGGAGCAGGCCGTCGAATGTGTACTGGGATTTCATCTGGAAGCGGTGTGTATCGACGGTTTTGATTCTGCAGCCGGTCACCTGGCCTCGCTTGAGAGTGGCGCATTGGCCTTGTTTGATACCGCAGCAAGCCAGGCGACACCCGCTACAGGAACACTGGCATCTGTACTGAGTGATCAGGTGGAAAGCACATGGTCACTGGCGTCGGTACTGGCCGGTGTTTATGCCGTGGATTCGCTGGATGAGGCCCTTTCCTTGCGTTCACGTCTGGCAGCCCATGAATCGGTGATTACCCGCAACGGAGAATGGATAGGTCCAAACTGGTTGCGCGTGGCACGAGATGCAGATGAAAAAGCCGGTGTGTTGCAGCGCGAACAGGAGCTCAAAGAGCTTACGTCAACGATAGAGACGTTGAGCCATGACGTTGAGACAGCCGAAACAAACATGGCCGAGAGTCGTGAAAAACTCAAGCAGCTTGAAACCGAACGCGAAACGGTACAACAGGAATTGCACAAGGCCACTCGTGCCCAGGCCGAAGTACAGGCCCAGTTGAGTGGTCGTCAGGCTCGTCTGGATCAGATGCGCAATCGCAGTCAGGGAATTGAGCAGGAAATTACCGAGATCGATCAAAGCAAAGATCAGAATCAGCAGGACACCATCTCGGCGCGCCAACGCCTGGAACAGTCTCTGGCTCAGATGGCAACGCTGGAGCAAACGAGGGAAGAAATGTCCCGGCAGCGTGATCAGTTGAAAACTCATCTGGATCAGACTCGCACCACCGCGCGTGCAGACAGAGACGCTGCCCACGAAATTAAACTCAAAACCCAGACCATGAGCACCGAGCTGACTTCTACGAAGCAAAGCCTGGAGCGCATGGAGCGCCAGCTTACCCAGGTGGGCGAACGTCGCGAATCCCTCAAGGCTGCACTGGCCGAGGGCGAAGCACCACTGGCGGAAATGAAGGAAGAGCTGGAACAACTGCTGAAAGATCGCATGGCAGTGGAAGAAGAATTAACGGCAGCCCGGCGCAAGGTAGAAGAGCTGGATCACAATATGCGCACCCAGGAAACCGAGCGTCATAAAGTGGAGCAGGCCGCCCAGGAGGTTCGCAGCTCTCTGGAACAAATTCGTATGGCCTGGCAGGAACTTAAGGTCCGTCGAACGACGCTTGAGGAGCAGCTCAGCGAAACAGGGCATACGCTGGAATCTCTGTTTGAGTCCATGCCCGAAGAAGCCAATGAAGAAGCCTGGGCAGAACAGGTAGAGAAAATTGGCTTACGCATACAGCGTTTAGGCCCTATCAATTTGGCGGCGATCGAAGAATACGAGACTGAATCCGAGCGTAAAAATTACCTGGATGCTCAGGATGCCGATCTTATGGAAGCGCTGGAGACACTGGAAAATGCCATTCGTAAGATCGATCGCGAAACCCGCACGCGCTTCAAAGAAACCTTTGATAAAGTGAACACCGGCTTCAAGGAACTGTTCCCACGCCTGTTTGGTGGCGGACATGCCTATCTGGAACTCACGGGAGATGATCTTCTCGATACTGGTGTGACGGTCATGGCGCGCCCACCGGGCAAGCGCAACAGCACCATTCACCTTCTATCAGGTGGTGAAAAAGCACTCACTGCGGTGGCGATGGTGTTTGCCATTTTCCAGCTCAACCCAGCACCTTTCTGCATGCTAGATGAAGTGGATGCACCACTGGATGACGCCAATGTGGGTCGCTTCTGCGAAATGGTCAAAGAGATGTCGGAAAAAGTACAGTTTATTGTGATTACGCATAACAAGATCACCATGGAAATGTCCAATCAACTCAATGGGGTCACCATGCACGAGCCGGGTGTCTCGCGTCTGGTCTCGGTGGATGTGGATGAGGCCGCGCAAATGGTGGCGAGTTAAGTCTGACTGGAATTCTTCATATTGCTGGTTAACCGTTTGCTGGCTAAAAACAGCCTCATTCTAATCAGGATGGGGCTTTATTTTTGGGTGTGATTCGTTCTGGGGTGATTTACACTAATCATTAATTTGTATTAGTTTTTTAACGGGATAATGAAAGACGCATAGAGGGCTAAGGTGTGGATGACCTGCGATGGATTTTAGCAATTGCCGGTGCTGTGGTCGTGGTAGCGACGTACCTTTCCGGTCGTTTTGAACGGGATGAATGGAAACGTGACCGTGAAACAATTTCAGGGCAGCCTGGGCCTTCTGCATCGGGAAAGGTTATGCCCCAATTTAAAATTCAAGATAATGATGTAAAGCGTCAGGCCCCAAAACCTCAACAGACAGATCGAAAGGTTTCTATAGGTCTAAACAACGAAGGCGATGTTAATGAAGCATTGGGTGTATCCGAGCCTGTATCATCTCCTGCTGAGGAAGAGACTGAAGAGCCGAAAAGTGAATGGGAAGGTGCAATTGATTCCACGCGGGAACCATTGATTGAAGATGAAATCGTGGCAGTAGAAATACCACCTGAGTTTTCGGAATATGCTGAAGAAAGAAGATCAGAATCCAGGCTCAAGTTAAAACCAGAGATAGAAGAGCCCGTTCAGCAAGAACTGGTACTGGATGTTGAACCGTTGGTGCTTGTGTTAACAATACTGGCAAAAGATGAAAATCAATTCAGCGGTGGTGACATAAAGAAAACACTGGAGGCCGAAGATGTTAACCATGGCGATATGGAAATCTTTCATTTCCATATCGAAAACGAAAAAGATGCGGTGTTTAGTGTGACAAGTGTTGTTGAACCGGGAACTTTTGATCTTGAAAATATTAACGAATATGAAACACCAGGTTTGTCTTTGTTTTGTCAATTACCCGGGCCCGCAGAAAGTACAGAAGCATTTAATATTTTGTTGAAGAAAGCGCAGAGTATTGCAGATAGTTTGGGCGGGCATCTTTGCGATGATAAGCGCAATCAGTTAACTGAGCAGGCAATTGGCCATTATCGTGATCGCATATCGGCCTTTGATCATGAAGTAGTGCTTGCCAGAAAAAAACAGGAGTAACGTTCAGGTAAGAAAGTTATGGCGGAGTTGCAATGACCTCAGGCAAGTAAACCGATTAATATTTCGCATGCAGCAAAGCGTGATTCGCTATCTTCCATGTCCTGCACAATACGTAGTTTATCCTGACCATCCATTTTATAGGTTTTGGATTGTGTTTGAATCAATGAAATAATCTTCATGGGGTCAATGTTGGGTTCAGATGTAAATTGAACCCGGCCGCTACTATCACCCATTTCTATTTTGGTGATGCCCAATGGCGTTGCTTTGAGTTTTAGTTCGGTAATGCGGAACAGGTTTTTGGCCTGTTCCGGTAACAAGCCAAAACGATCAATCATTTCTACCTGCAGCTCTCGTAATTCATCATAATTTTCTGCGCTGGCGATACGTTTATATTGAATCAGTCGTGTATGTACATCGGGCAGGTAATCGTCCGGTAGCAGGGCAGGGATACCCAAATCAATCTCTGCGCCATGATCCAGGGGGCGATCAAGTTCGGGCTCTTTGCCTTCTTTTAGTGCTTTAACTGCTCGTTCCAGTAATTCCAGATAGAGAGTAAAGCCGATCTCCTGCATGTGGCCACTTTGCCCCTCACCTAGCAGTTCTCCCGCGCCACGTATTTCCATATCGTGTGTAGCCAAAGTAAATCCGGCACCCAGGTCCTGGATAGACTCAATGGCCTCGAGACGTTTGACCGCATCGGCGGTCATCACATTGCGTGGTGGCACCACAAGGTAAGCGTAAGCTTGATGATGCGAACGACCTACGCGGCCGCGTAACTGGTAAAGCTGGGCAAGCCCGAAATTATCGGCGCGGTTGATGATGATGGTATTGGCGTTAGGTATATCGATACCGGTTTCAATAATGGTGGTGCAAACCAGGACATTGAAGCGGTGGTGATAGAAGTCCGCCATAATGTGTTCCAGCTCGCGCTCGCGCATCTGGCCGTGAGCAATTTCCACTTTGGCTTCAGGGACGAGATCTTCAATATCGCGCGCCATTTTTTCGATGGTCTCCACCTTGTTGTGCAGAAAGAAAACCTGGCCGCCACGACGGATTTCACGCAGACAGGCTTCTTTTAGCAAGGTGTCATTCCATTGGCTGACAAATGTTTTTACCGCAAGTCGACGCTCAGGAGCAGTAGCGATAATGGAAAGATCACGCAGACCGGAGAATGACATGTTCAACGTGCGCGGTATGGGGGTTGCGGTCAGGGTTAGCAAATCAACCTCGGATCTCAGGGCCTTGAACCTATCTTTCTGTCGCACACCAAAACGATGTTCTTCATCGATAATAACAAGGCCAAGGCGTTTGTATTTAATGTTACCGTGAATCAGTTTGTGCGTGCCGATAATGATATCAATGGTGCCATCTTCGAGGCCTTTAAGGGTTGCATCCTGTTCTTTTTTAGAACGGAACCTTGATAAAACTCCAATGCGTACAGGCCAGTCAGCGAAACGGTCCTGGAAATTTTCAAAGTGTTGTTGAGCGAGCAGGGTGGTAGGCACTAGCAAGGCGACTTGTTTACCATCCTGTACGGCAATAAAGGCCGCGCGCATGGCGACTTCGGTTTTTCCGAAGCCGACATCACCACAAATCAAACGATCCATGGGTTTGTCGGTGCGTAAATCATTAAAGACGCCTTCAATGGCTTCCTGTTGATCGGGTGTTTCTTCAAAAGGAAATGCAGCACAAAAACTGGCGTACTGGTTTTCATCTACGTGATATACATGCCCCTTGCGTGCTTCACGTTTGGCGTAGATTGATAACAATTCTGCAGCGACGTCGCGTACTTTTTCACGCGCCTTGCGTTTGGCCTTTTCCCATTGGCCGCTCCCCAGTTTGTGCAGGGGTGCTGTTTCGGGGGATGAGCCACTGTAACGGCTGATAAGGTGAAGGTGGCTGACCGGAACAAACAATTTATCGCCGCCCGCATATTCCAGGGTAAGGAATTCCTGTTCCATGTCGCCAACTGAAATGGTTTGCAGGCCCAGGTAACGTCCTATGCCATTGTCTTCATGTACTACCGGAGAGCCAA
>JAUWLO010000002.1 GCA_030613605.1 Gammaproteobacteria bacterium
GCTCCGTATTTCAATCGACGAAGTATACCATTTTTTGCTGCATAAAAGCTTAAAACAAAGCCAAAACAGGGCCTTAAATGGCTATTAATCCAGCGTTTGAACCCTGCCCTGTTCCACGTGAAACACCCCGGCCTGGGAAAAATTTGCACCCTCAAACAGAGCTTTTTCGGTACCCGTCACAAAAATTTGGGCGCCCGTATTTTCCAGGGCATCCAGCAGCGCCTTGCGTTTATCAGAATCCAGCTCAGCGGGTAAATCGTCCACCAGTATCACTGTAGACGTGTCCTGTGATGCCATTTGCTGGCATTGGGCCAGTACCAGGGTAGCCACCAGGAGTTTCTGTTGTCCGCGTGACAGGACATCACGCGCATCCTGGCTGCCAACCCGTAAGCGCATATCTGCCCGGTGGGGTCCAAACTGGGTAAAACCTCTCTCTCTGTCGGAACCGTACTGTGCCGCCAGATAGTCCGGATAACACAAACCCTCTCGCCAGCCTCGTTGATAAGTAACATCAACTTCGGGCAGGCCTTCAAAACCGTTTATTTTTTGCCCAATGAACACCTTTAAAGTTTCCAGATACTGGCTTCTGGCCCGATCAAGGTTTTCTGCAGCTGCTGCGAGTTCAAAATCCCACTGTTTGATGGCCTTTTGGGACCACCGATCTCGTAGCGCAGCATTACGTTGCGCCAGAGCACGGCGGAATGTCCGCCATATTGAACCAAATGCAGGTTCCACGTGAAACACGCCCCAGTCCATGAATTTTCGTCGGTATTCAGGGCCTTCTTCAACCAGACGATGTAATCCCGGTTCTAAAAGCGCTATGGGCTGTAGTTCTGTTAATTCTGAAAGGCTGTGTATAGGCTTGCCGGACAACCGTATCTGGCTACCCTTGTGGCTGCGTTGCATACCAACAGTATGCTCTCTGCCTTTTTGCGTGATTTTGCCAACAACAGTGCATGCTTCACTATCCACCTGGATGAGTTTGTTGGTTTTATGGTTGCGGAATGATTTACCTCGACCGAGGCAATGAATGGCTTCAAGAAGACTGGTTTTACCACTGCCATTGTCGCCAAGGATGAAATTGAAGCCTTCCCTGGGTTCAATACTAACGTCGTTGAGATTTCTGAGTCCGTTAACCTCTAGCTTCAGAATGGCCATTGGCCTGCCGTATTCGTCCTGATACTACAGCCGCATAGGCATAATAACGTAGGTACAGCTCTGGTCTTCCTGTGGATGTACCACACAACTGCTATTGGCATCCCCCAGTTCAAGCACCACCGTATCTTCCGTTACCGCACCGAGGGCATCCAGCAGATAGCTAACATTAAAGCCAATTTCTAACTCGGAACCCTCGTAATTAACTTCAATATCTTCTTCGGCCTCTTCCATTTCCGGGTTATTGGCCTGGGCCTGCAATAAATTATTTTGCAACCGAAGGCGTATGCCGCGGTATTTTTCGTTGGATAAAATGGACGTACGCACCATGGCCTGTCGAATGGTTTCACGATTTGCAATAACCGTTTTGTCTGAATCTTTGGGAATGACCCTCTCATAATCAGGAAAGCGACCATCAATTAATTTTGAGGTAAATACAAAGTCGTTGAGGCTGATTTTTATGTGATTACTGCTAACCTGAACTTCAACCGCTTCTTCGCTGTCATCCAGCAATTTTACCAATTCCATGATTCCCTTACGTGGCACGATCAATTGAATGGTTTCATCCGGGTGGACATCGCAATCGTAGGAACATAACGCCAGCCGATGCCCATCGGTGGCAACAGATTTAATCGTTCCGTCACTGATTTCAAGCAATAGGCCATTGAGATAATAACGAACATCTTGCTGTGCCATAGCAAAGCTGGTTTTTTCAATGAGTCGCTTTAAGGCCTTCTGAGGAAGACTGAATGTAAACTGGGTATTAATTTCTTCAAGTCCAGGAAAATCAGATACCGGTAGTGTTGCAAGATTAAATCGACTTTTTCCTGAGCGAACTGTGACGCGTTGTTTCTCGTCATCCAGTAGGATGGTTAGTTCGGCATTATCGGGTAGTGCACGACAAATATCGGCAAATTTTCTTGCCGGAATGGTGATATCACCGTCCTCAGCAGATTCCAGTGACGTTTTAGCAACCATTTCAACTTCCAGATCAGTCGTTGTCATGGACAGGATTTTATTTTTTACAACCACCAAAATATTGGATAACACCGGTAATGTTTGTCGACGTTCAACGACACCCACAATGGTTTGAAGTGGTTTAAGAATATCTTCCCTTTTGATAGAAAATTTCATTTTATGTCCCATGTTCTCTATTTAATTAAATATATAAATAATAACTTATTATTATTATTATTAGGGTTACACACATCTGTGGATAACACATTTTTTATGTTATATTTCAATATGTTATCTAGTATAATAAAAGCTTTATAAGCCTTGTAAAATACTGGATTAAACTGTTGATAAAATGTGAATAACTCCCTGTTTTATGGTTTAGAAGCGTTTATCCACAATTTATTCATATTAAACTGACACCTTTTTAACACCTTTACAGGCTCTTTTTTAGTCCATTTTACTGGCGTTCATATGTCTTAGCTGGACAATGTTCTCATGAGGTTTGAGTAATCTTCCATGATACGTGGCTCACTAATTTTAAGTTCTTCAATTTTACGGCAGGCGTGTAACACCGTTGTGTGATCTCTGCCGCCAAAAGCATCACCAATTTCTGGCAGGCTATGGTTAGTCAGCTCTTTGGCTATCGACATGGCTATTTGCCGGGGTCTGGTAATTGAACGTGTGCGTTTTTTTGATAATAAATCAGATACTCGAATCTTAAAATATTCTGCCACAGTTTTCTGAATATTTTCGATTGTGACAAGTTTGTCATGCAATGCAATTAAATCTTTTAGAGCCAGTTTGGTAAATTCTACGGTAATGGGTTGTCCGGTGAAATTGGCGTTGGCTGTCACACGTCGCAAAGCCCCCTCAAGCTCCCGGATATTGGAGCGAATACGATTGGCAATAAAGAAAGCGACCTCCTGGGGTAATTCAACACCCAGCTGGTTGGCTTTGGACATGAGGATAGCGACACGTGTTTCAAGCTCTGGTGGCTCAATGGCCATGGCCAGGCCCCAGCCAAGACGTGATTTTAGTCGTTCATCAAGCCCAGAAACCTCTTTTGCATAACGATCGCAGGTCAGAATGATTTGTTGATGACCTTCAAGTAGGGAATTGAATGTATGAAAAAACTCTTCCTGAGAGCGTTCTTTGCCGGCAAAGAACTGAATATCGTCGATTAACAAAGCGTTAACAGAGCGGTAATAGCGCTTAAATTCATCAATAGTATTGGTACGTAAGCCTTTTACCATATCCTGCACAAAACGTTCCGAGTGCAGGTAAACAACCTTTGCGGTTGGGTCTCTCTCAACAATCATATTACCCACGGCATGCATCAGGTGAGTTTTGCCCAAACCGACGCCACCATAGATAAATAATGGGTTGTAGGCACCGCCGGGATTTTCACCTACCTGAATGGCAGCGGCTCTTGCGAGCTGATTGGATTTACCCTCGACAAAATTATCAAAGGTTGCATTGGTGTTTAGGCCACTATTGTGAGTAACGCTGCTAGTGACGTCCCTGCTGCGCCGGACTTCTCGTACAGAAGATTGATTGAGGGTGTTTGCCTGGTTGATGGGGCTGGATGCGCCAATTTCGAGTTTTACAGTCAGTTGAGGGTCTTTATGGCCAATTTCCTCAATAACCTCGTTGATTCTGGCCAGTAGACGACTATTTACCCAGTCCAGCACAAATTGATTGGGTGCCAACAGGCGCAGCACGGACCCATCCTCTATAGCCTGTAATGGGCGGATCCAGGTATTGAACTGTTGAATGGTGAGTTCAGTTTCAAGGCGATCAAGACATTGTTGCCACATTGACAAAGGAATTCCCCAAAAACAGTAATATTGACAACTCTGAGGGCATATAATGGCCAAGCTGACCTATAATAGGTGTCCAAAGCAGAGATGTGAAAAGAGCACCGAGTCTACCCCTGCCAGAAAAAGTTATCCACACCCGTGGACAAATATTTTTTACAGCAGTGAATCCATCTAATAGCTTGACATGCTGGGCTTTTTCGCAGTATTCTGCGCCGCTTTTTACCAGTTTCGGTAACCGTTTGGTGACCGACATAACAAGACGGACAGTACAATGAAAAGAACATTCCAACCCAGCAATCTTCGCCGTAGTCGCACCCATGGTTTTCGGGCGCGTATGTCTACTAAAGCCGGCCGTAGAATTATTAATGCTCGTCGTGCAAAAGGCCGCAAACGCCTTTCTGCATAAAAAAGATGTCATAAGCAAAGCCAGTTCAACAAATCGTTTATCGATTATAAAAGTGTATATTTTCACCGCTTTTTGAGAGTAACCCTGGTTGGTTCTTAGAGGACATGAAAAGATCGTCCTACAGGTAGCTGTGAATTCAGAGTTGACCACGGTATTGAATAAGGAAGGATTTACATTCCCACGTCATATTCGGCTTCTAAGCAGCCGTGACTTTCAGGCCGTGTTTCGTGACAAATCCAGCCGCTCATCCGATCAAAGATGGACTTTGCTGGTTCGCCCCAACAAGCTTGAAGATGCCCGGCTTGGGTTGGCGATTAGCAAGCGTGTATTGAAACATGCGGTTGATCGAAATCGAATTAAACGCATAGTGCGTGAAAGTTTTCGATACCATCAACAAGAATTGTGTGGTCTGGATATTGTTGTAATGTGCAGAGATGAAGTTAAGCAGATGACAAACGAAGATCTATTTGATTCACTCAATAAACATTGGCGACGAGTAAGCAACCATGCGTAAAATTTTGGTTTTATTCATTCGTGCTTACCAATATTTGATCAGTCCACTACTTGGTCCACATTGCCGTTTTTATCCGACATGCTCCAGTTATGCCCAGACAGCCATAGAGTGTCATGGCGTTATCCGAGGTGGCTGGCTTTCGTTGCGACGTATATGTCGTTGCCATCCCTGGCATGTTGGTGGTGAAGACCCGGTTCCTGAGGTTGATGGTGGACGTAAACATAATTGTCGATCGTGCGACGGCTAATTTAACTATATAACCTTTAATTTTAAGTAAAAATAATAATGGATAATCAAAAACTCATTCTGTTTATAGCCTTGTCTCTGGTTATTCTAATGATATTCAGCGCCTGGGAGGAACAATCCCAGGAGTTTCAGGAGCAACAGACCAGGTCTGAAATGGTATCCAACCTGCCCGCGGACATACCGTCTACCAACGTAAGCGCAAATGAACCCAATATCCAGGCTCCCAATGCAGCGGATGTTCCCAATGTTCCCCAAAATGCATCTGTTGCGAAACCTGCAGAAGGTGTGAAAGCAACATCAGGAAATACGATGGGTGTTGTTTCGCTTGGGAAGCAGCTTTTTGTGCAAACCGATAGTCTGCATGTTGAAATTAATACGGCGGGTGGTGAAATTACTCGCGTGAGTTTACCTACCTACCCTGTTGCATTAGATAAACCAGACGAGCCTTTTCAGTTATTGAATAATCGGTTGCCTAATGTTTTTGTTGCACAATCAGGATTGCTGGCCTCTCAGGGTTCGGCGCCTGATCACCATGCCATGTTTAACGCAGACAAAACCGAATACCAACTTGCTGATGGCGAAGACGAGCTTAAGGTGCGTTTGTTCTGGACTGGCGAGGATGGCCTTAAGGTTATAAAGACTTATACCTTCGAGCGTGGCAGTTTTGTCATCAATCTGGATGTTGAGGTTCAAAACACAACTCGGCAGATCTGGAAAGGTCGGGTTTATCGTCAGTTCCAACGAACTGAAATGGCACGTGAATCGTATTTTATCTACACCTATACCGGTGGTGTTGTCTCGAGCAGCTGGGATCCTTATGAAAAAGTTGAATTCGGTGACATGGCAGACTGGAAGCCGGAGCAAAGTTACAACAAGGGCGGCTGGGTGGCCATGTTGCAACATTATTTCCTGAGTGCCTGGATACCGGCCACCGATGAAGCTAACCATTTTTACACCAAAGCCCTGGCCGATGGTCGCTTCATGTTGGGTTTGTCCAGTGAAGAACGCAGCGTTGTACCCGGTAGCAGCATCAATTTTGCGACCAAGTTATACGCGGGCCCCAAAGATCAGCTTCGTCTGGAAGAGATTGAACCTAATTTGCGGTTGACCGTTGACTACGGTGTGCTGGATATTCTATCCAAGCCCCTGTTCTGGTTAATGTCCAAGATTCAAAGTTATGTCGGCAACTGGGGTCTGGCGATTATTGCCATTACCATCCTTATTAAGATGATTTTCTTTCCTTTGTCTGCCGCAAGTTACAAAAGCATGGCCAACATGCGCCGTTTGTCGCCAAAGCTAAAAGCTCTTAAAGAGCGTTATGGTGATGACCGCCAAAAGATGAGCCAAGCCATGATGAAGATTTACAAGGAAGAGAAAATTAATCCTTTGGGCGGCTGTTTGCCCATTCTGGTGCAAATCCCTGTGTTTATCGCCCTGTACTGGGTTTTACTGGAAAGCGTGGAAATGCGTCAGGCGCCGTTCTACCTGTGGATAGACGATTTATCGCATAAAGACCCCTATTACGTATTGCCGTTATTAATGGGCATAAGCATGTTCGTGCAACAAAAATTGAATCCACCGCCGATGGATCCGGTACAGCAAAAAGTGATGCAGGCACTGCCATTTATTTTTACGGCGTTTTTCGCCTTTTTCCCGGCTGGTCTGGTGCTTTACTGGGTGGTGAACAACCTTTTGTCGATTTCCCAGCAGTGGTATATCACCAAAAAAATTGAAGATCAGGCCGGTAAGGCTTGATCTTATCCCTCCTGGCGGCGAATGATGGGTGCCCCACAAGCAACTAACACTGACACGATTGCTGCTTTAGCTACTGCCCCGGGCCGAGGCGGCATTGGCATCATTCGCATTTCCGGCATCCTGGCATCAAAAATAGCAAAAAAAGTACTGGGACAGATTCCCCCCCCGCGACAGGCTGAATATCTGCCTTATCTGGATGAGTTGGGCGAGACACTGGATGTTGGACTGGCCTTGTATTTTCCCGCACCGAATTCTTTTACCGGTGAAGATGTTCTGGAGTTGCAAGGGCATGGTGGCCCGGTGGTCATGGATCTCTTGCTCAAAAGAGTTTATGGCCTTGGGGCCCGGCCCGCTCGTCCGGGTGAATTTTCAGAGCGGGCTTTTCTCAATAACAAAATGGACCTTACTCAGGCCGAAGCTGTTGCCGACCTTATTGATTGTGCCTCGGAACAGGCGGCACGTCTGGCGGTCCGATCATTACAGGGTGAATTTTCCAAGCGGGTGCATGATTTGGTGAGGTTAATCACGGAACTGCGCGTGTATGTTGAGTCTGCCATTGATTTCCCCGAAGAGGAGATTGATTTTCTTGCCGACGGACAGGTTGGCTCTCGATTGGCTGATGTACAGCAAGTATTGAGGAATACTCAGCAGGCAGCCCATCAGGGCAATTTATTAAGAGAAGGCATGACGGTGGTGATTGCCGGGCGACCCAACGCGGGTAAGTCCACCTTGCTAAACGCTTTAGCTGAGCGAGAAACCGCAATAGTAACCAGTGTGCCGGGAACCACCCGAGATATTTTGCGGGAACATATACAAATCGATGGTTTGCCATTACATATTATTGATACGGCCGGATTGCGTGAAAGCGAGGATCCTGTAGAGCAGGAAGGCGTGCGCCGTGCATGGAAGGAAATAGAAAGTGCTGACCGCATTCTTTTGTTGCATGATATTACCCAGGCCTTTGATGAACATGAACAAGAATTGCAAGAGTCATTATTGAAAGCAGGTCCACCAATGACGCTGGTGTTGAGCAAAGTGGATAAAATCGACAAAGCAAAAAGTAAAATTGACGAGGTTATTGCCGATTCAGTTGTGGAAGAAATTCGGGTATCTGCACAAACTGGAAAAGGTTTAAAGCAATTGAAAGACCACCTGAAACAATGTGTTGGTTACCAGTCGGGCGGTGAAGGACAATTCATGGCAAGGCGGCGTCATCTGGAGGCGTTGAAACAGGCAAGCCAGCATCTGGAACAAGGCGCGAAGCAACTAAAGGAATTTTCGGCAGGAGAAATTTTGGCGGAAGAATTGCGTTTGGCACAACAGGTATTGGGGGGAATTACCGGTGAAGTGACTGCCGATGATTTACTCGGAGAAATTTTTTCCAGTTTTTGTATTGGCAAGTAACTGTAGATGAGCCATTTAATTTCTTTAGCTAAAGAATTTTTGAGGAATCATGATGCCGTACCGTTTGGTGTGACACGATTAGATATTTCTCGCACAAATCAAAAAAGATTTTTGTGTTATCGCAGGATGGTTGTTTTAGTGGGGTTATATTTTATTTTTACCCCGCTATCTGTACAAGCAGTAGAAAATCAATGGCGATTATGTACAACGCCTGTTAAAACAGTGCCAACAAAAATAACATCGGCAAAAAAAGATGTATCAGAAAATGCCGATGCCGATGCCAATGTTAGCAAGGAAATGATTTTTACTGCTGATGAGTTTGAAGTGCATGGCTCACAATATCGTTTGAAGGGTAAAGTGAAAGGTGGCCGTGGAGATCAGCAATTATCCGCAGATTCACTGAGTTATGATAAAAATACTGATTTAGCGGAGGCAGCGGGTAATGTGCGATATGAGAGTGGTGAGCGCACCCTCACAGGCGACACCGCGAGCATTAACCTTGGGAAAGACACGGGTAGTATAAAGCCCGCCCGTTTCTGGTTTGCGGATAAACACATTCGTGGTCAGGCAGATTCAATTCAGTTTGATGGCGCCTCGAAGACGCGTTTGCAAGGCGTTACATTTACAACGTGTGATGAAGGTTCGGAAGACTGGTTGTTAAAAGCATCAAGTCTGCGCCTGGATACTGAAAATAATGTCGGCGTGGCCCGCCATGCTCGTATTAATTTCATGGGCGTCCCAATTTTTTATTTTCCTTATCTAAGTTTTCCTTTGGAAGGACGTAAGAGTGGCTTCCTGGCACCTTCTTTTGGTAATTCAAGCAGTTCTGGTGCTGAGTTGAGTTTGCCTTATTACTGGAATATTGCGCCGCACAGAGACGCAACCCTGACGCCACTATATTTGAGTCGTCGGGGATTGCTTGTGGAAACAGAATTTCGGTATCTGAATGAACGAAGTTTTGGGCAGATCGAAGTCGCCCACATAAATGACGATCGTATTTTTGGCGATAGTCGCACTGCTGTTGGTTTTCAGCACCAGGGTAGCCCCGCACCCGCATGGCGCACCCGTCTGAACTATCAGCATGTATCAGATGTAGATTACCTGGATGATTTTGGCAGTGAATTGGCGACTAGCAGTGCAACGCATCTGGAAAGCCGAGCGAATGTGGCGTACCGAAGTGATTATTTGCAAGCCAGCTTGCTTGTGCAAGTATATCAAACGCTTGATGGAACCGTATCGGGCTCTGATAAACCTTATCAACGACTTCCCCAGATACGGGTAAACAGCCGAAACTGGAAAGGGCCAGCCGGCTTTGTGGCAGATGTTGATGCCGAGGTTGTTCGCTTTGACCGATCAGAAAGTGTGGTTGGTAATCGACTGGATGTACAACCCAGGATTAGCTGGCCATGGCGAGGCCAATCCGGTTTTGCCATTCCAAAACTGGTTTACAGGCATACCCAATACCAGCTAACGAGATCGGACCCTGCCTTTGATGACAATCCTTCGCGCAGCCTGCCAATTTTTAGTCTGGACAGTGGCTTATACTTTGAGCGTGAGCTTGGTAAAAATGGCAATGTTGCACGCCAAACGCTTGAGCCGCGGTTGTTTTATTTACATGCCTCGTATCGAAATCAGGAGAATTTAATCGTCGATGAATTGAGTGTGGATCGTGTTTTTGACAGTAGTCTCCCCCTTTTCAGTTTTAGCCAAATGTTTCGTGAAAACCGTTTCTCAGGTGCTGACCGGGTTGCTGACGCGAACCAGCTGAGTGCCGCTT
The DNA here is from genome assembly GCA_030613605.1 of Gammaproteobacteria bacterium. GTDB lineage: Bacteria > Pseudomonadota > Gammaproteobacteria > SZUA-152 > SZUA-152 > SZUA-152. The sequence goes on from JAUWLO010000002.1 coordinate 10,035, forward strand.
TAACGACACGGTTTCTGGATAACCGTGGGCGTGAACTACTGAGCGCCAGCATGGGTCGAATCATGTACTTTCAGGATCGTGAAGTTACGCTGCCGGGCGGAATCGCTGAGACAGATTCTACTTCAGACTGGCTGGCTGAAATCAAAAGTCACTGGACGTCAGCAGTAAGCGCCAGGGCTAGCATTCAATGGAATTCTGATAACGGCCGAATGGAACGTGGATCTGCGTATGTTTTATATCAAAAGGATAAACGAAGTGTACTTAAGCTAGCATATAATTTTGAGGAAAATAATATAGAACAGAGCGATTTGGCATTTATCTGGCCGCTATCATCACACTGGAGCCTGGTCGGTCGCTGGTTACACTCTATACGTGATGATGTGACCCTGGAGACACTTAAAGGCGTAGAGTATGAGAGCTGTTGCTGGACGGCTCGCCTGGTACAGCGCACATATCGAGTGGATGCTCTGGATGAGGATGAAAACAATAGCATCTGGTTTCAACTGGAATTAAAAGGATTAACCAGTGTAGGCAAAGGCATTAAGAATTTATTGGCTCGTGATATTATTTCGCCCTGATACCTGTTGCCGTGATTGGTGATATTCAGTTATTTATAGATAGAAAAGAGAGAAGAAATTTTAATGAAATTCACATCTAGTTTTTTAATATTATTGGCGGCATTTGCCTGGAATCCGGTAGCGATTGCTGCGCTTTCAACAAGCGATCCTCTAGACCGGATTGTTGCGGTAGTGAATAACGATGTAATAACCGAGTTAGAACTTAATATAGAAGTCACTAATATTAAGAATCAATTGCGTCAACAAAAAACCAGGTTTCCTTCAGACGCCATCCTGAAAAAACAATTGCTGGAACGAATGATCCTGCGTCAGATACAGTTGCAGATGGCGGATCGAATACATCTAAGAGTTGATGATGAAATGCTAAACCGCACCATGGATAATATTGCGGCCCAGAATAAACTCAGCCTTAAGAGTTTGCGTGAAACTTTAGAAAAAGAAGGGACTGACTTTGCGCAATTCAGGGAGAATATGCGGCATGAAATAATAATCAATCAATTACAAAAACGTCAGGTTCATAATCGTATTACCATTACCAATCAGGAAATAGAGAGATTTCTTAAAAATATTGAATTACGTGGTGGGCAAACCACGGAATACCACTTGGGCCATATTTTAGTTGCAATACCAGAAGCGGCGAGCTCGGCACAAATTTCACAGGCCAGGGGAAAATCCAGCGATATTATAAAAAAATTAAGCGAGGGCGCAGATTTTACCCAAATTGCGATTGCAATGTCCGATGGTCAACAGGCCCTTGAAGGCGGCGATATAGGTTGGCGTCGTTTTGAGGCGCTGCCAACTTTATTTTCTAGCTGGGTAAATGAACAGGCAGTGGGTAACGTAAGCCATGCAATACGTAGTCCGAGCGGATATCACATCATAAAATTTCTTGGTAAGCGTGAAAATGAACAACAATACGTTGTTACCCAAACGCACGCACGACACATTTTAATTCGTACGGGAGAATTTTCCAATAATAATGAGGCACGCAGTCGTGTTGCAAAATTAAGAGTACGCATCCTGGCAGGCGAAGATTTTTCGACATTAGCGAAGGCGCATTCTGATGATCCTGGTTCATCGACAAATGGCGGAGATTTGGGATGGATAAATCCCGGCACAATGGTGCCTCCGTTTGAACAGGCATTAAGTTTATTGGGTGATAATCAGATTAGTGAACCTGTACAGACCAGATTTGGATGGCACATTATAGAAGTGTTAGGAAAACGTACGCACGACAATACAGGCAGTGTTAAGCGTAAAAAAGCCCAGGAAACCATTCGGGCCAGGAAAATTGAACCCGCCTTGCAGAGTTGGATGCGCCGTTTACGCAGCGAGGCCTTTGTTGAAAACCGGCTGTAACGGGTTGCCTATTCTGAATATTATCCAGGAAATTTTTGGCTTATTGTGAACAATATTATTCCTCGTCTGGTGATTACTCCTGGTGAGCCCGCGGGCATCGGACCGGACCTTTGTGTGATGCTGGCTCAGCTAAGTTTGTCTGTAGAGCTCGTGGTCATTGCCGATAAAGGTTTATTAACAAATCGCGCAAAACAATTAAATCTTCCTTTATCCCTTAAAGATTTTGATCCGTCAGCAGAAAAAATAGTGCACCAACCAGGAGCATTACAAATCATCAACGAAAGCCTGGTTGTTTCAGCCGAAACGGGAATATTAAATAAATCTAATGCGCCTTATGTTTTAAATACTCTCGATAAAGCCATTGATGGATGTATGAGTGGACTTTTTGATGCTCTCGTTACCGGGCCGATTCATAAGGGCATCATTAATGAATTTTTTAACGAGTCTGGTAACGAAAATTCCAAAATAATATTTACCGGACACACTGAATATCTAGCAGAACGTACCGGATGTGATTTACCCGTCATGATGCTGGCAACCAAAGGACTTCGAGTTGCCCTGGTAACAACGCATTTGCCTCTATCCCGTGTTTCAGAAAACATAACGGCGGATCGCCTCACGAAAGTAGTGGAAATTCTGCATCAGGAGCTGGTTAATCGCTTTGATATTGAATCGCCCGAAATTTTGGTTTGTGGCCTCAATCCTCATGCCGGCGAAGATGGCCACCTGGGCCGTGAGGAAATCGAAATTCTTATCCCTGTGTTAGATAAACTTCGAGAGCGTGGCTGGAATTTACACGGGCCTTTGCCTGCAGATACTTTGTTTGTCCCAGACAGGCTTAAACAGGCCGATGCGGTGTTGGCCATGTATCATGATCAGGGCCTTCCCGTGTTAAAACATATGGGATTTGGCCAGGCAATCAATATAACGCTGGGCCTGCCGATCATTCGCACCTCAGTGGATCATGGTGTGGCGCTTGATTTAGCCGGAACGGGTAAGATTAAATTGAGCAGCCTGAAATTAGCGATAGATACAGCAACGGATATGGCGAATAAAGTAACGGGTCATTTGCAGTGAAAATTTCATGAAAGACCATCGCGCGCGAAAACGGTTTGGACAACATTTTCTAATTGATGGCAATGTTGTTACACGAATCGTAGCAGCCATTAACCCTCAACAGGGTGATCATATTGTAGAAATTGGCCCTGGCCTGGGTGTGTTAACAGAAGCCTTGTTGTCTTGTGTGCCCGAGCTGGATGCGGTGGAACTGGATCGCGATATTATCCCAAAGTTAGCGGAACGTTGTGGGAAACTGGGGAGCCTTACGATTCATGAAGCTGATGCTCTGCAGTTTGATTTTATGGCATTAGCTGGCGACAAACGGCCTTTAAGAATTGTAGGCAACCTGCCCTACAACATATCGACACCTTTAATGTTTCATTTGATTGAATCAAGCCAGGTTATTAGTGATATGCACTTTATGTTGCAAAAGGAAGTGGTCAATCGTCTGGCAGCGCAGCCAGGCAATAAAGATTATGGTCGCCTGAGTGTGATGATGCAGTTTCACTGTCAGGTTGATTCATTATTTGATGTGCCGCCAGAGTCATTCGATCCACCACCCAAAGTAAATTCTGCAGTAGTACGTTTAATTCCCTACAGTGAACCGCCAGTGAAAGTGAATGACGTTAAAATTCTGGAGAAAGTAGTGACGCAGGCATTTTCGCAGCGACGTAAAACCATTCGCAATACCTTAAAGCCATTATTGAGCGCAGAACAAATGGAAAAGCTGGGTATCGATCCGGTTCGGCGTGCAGAAACTTTGAGTCTGAGCGAATTTGCTGAATTATCGAATTTAGTGGGTTAGCCAATTAAAGTTATGACTAATGAAGAAATCACCAATCCATGCGCTCCATCAAATAGCCTAAACAATCCTGTCGGATCACGTTTTTATCCAGTGTAAACATGGACGGCATAAATTCTCGCGCAGTGCGTAATTGCCCTGCCTCAAGGGTTAAATAGCGATTTGTTGCGTCATTCCCATGTTCATCTGTTACACGCAGCGGGATCTCTGTTTGATTTATATTTAAATTTCCAAGACTGGTGCCCCTGGAAAGCTCGGTAAAATTAAGATGATCCAGTGTGGCAGGGAAGCATATATCCGTTGATAGTGTTTCGACGGCATCCATTTTATTTAAATCTTTGTCGTTAGAAGTATCGTTATCAAAGCTAAAACTAATGTGTTCAGGTACGGTTATCGTTGCGACGGTATGATACAGGTCCATATCATGCGCAGCGACTGGATGACTCGGTAGTTCCGAAAGATGCAGGCAAGTGTTGATGAATTCTGCGGCATGGGTTGCACCGTAAGCCTGGTCCGGTTTCCCACACTCCACAGTAACGGAGGGGCAAATATCGGCAAAGGCCATTGATTGCACCCCCTTGGGTCGGATGAAATACACCACAGTGCGCGAAAACAACGTGGCGAGGTGGAAAAAACGGTGGTCGAGTCTGTTGATGCAGCCGTAGTGTGGATTAAGTCCCGTATTGTTGTGTACATCAACACTGGCAAAAACATCTTTTTCACGCATTGTGTCGACAATGTATTTCATCATGGCACGCTCTGATTTATCGTCCTGATTTTTGGTTTCACTTTCCGGGCCACAATCCTCGCATGGCCAAATGCGGTTGTAATCAGGTTGTTTATCCAGGTGTCGGGCAGCTTCATGAGCTGCCGACACATTGCCAATAAATATTGAAATTGAACGAGGCAGGGGTTTATCCCGATTTTTTTTGAGGAAAAGCTGTAAAGCGAATAAGCCAGTTGGTTCATTGCCATGGAGTAAAACGGAAACAAACAGAGGGTTTTTTCGCCTTCCTTCAAGATGGATAAGTGTTGGGCCAGGTAAAATAGTATGCAGATTTTCGGGGCTGCAATTCTCAAAACCTTCGGGTATATGATTGAGTTCGGTTAGCATTTATTAACTTTTAGAGATCCCATTCATGTACGGGTGTGCCCGTGTGCTGTCTTTCCATATATGCTGATAGAAGAGCCTTCATATCGTTACCATGTTTGGCTACAAAGGCACGTTGCCAGCTCGCTCCATTACAGGAAGAGCGCACCCGGCTACTGATAATGCTCAGGTATTTGGAAATATCCTTATCGAAAATGCCCAGATCCGTTAAACCTTCTTTGGCCAGCGGTAATAAAATATTCTGCAAAAGAGACTGGGCCGGATGTTTTTGACCATCTACCCAGATAATGTGTGCATCCAGACCATATTGTGCACAGGCATAAAAATTATCACGTGCCTGTGCAAAATCCATAAGACTTTCGGGGGCACTTTCCATATTACATAATGCATGAGTAAGGCCGTAGTAAAAAGCGGCATTAGCAAATGAATCAATGATTGTAGGACCAGCAGGTACCACTCGCTGTTCAATTCTAATAAAGGGCTCACCATTTTTAAAAGCCAGTAACGGACGATTCCAGCGCCACAAGGTGCCATTGTGTAATGATAAATGCGCCATTTCTTCGGCAGGTGTATCGAACGTAGTGGGTAACAGCACGGGATAGTGCTCATAATTTTCGGTAAAACATTCCATCAATGAATGGCGCGCATAGCCCGAGCCAAAAGTTACGCGGCGCATGGGCCCATGTGACTCTTCTTCATATCCCCCGGCTTCTACTGCTTGTTCGAATAAGGGAATACGTGATTCAGCCCACAGGTCTTTGCCAAACAGGTAGGGAGAATTTGCGCTAACGGCTACTAGTGGCGCAGAGGCTATAATAGAAGCGTTGTAAGCACGCATCGCCCGCTCTGGTGAAACCTGCAGATGAATTTGAAACGAAGTAGTGGCTGATTCCAGCATCACATCATTGTGTTCAGCGCGCAGGATGTCTTTGCCGTGTATATCAAGCTGTAAGGGACGACCACCACGTAATCGCAGGATTTCATGATTCAATGCGACGTAACGGTTCATGGATGACAGGTTATCCATTATGAGGTGCTGGTTTTCGACGGTGGGCAGGATGCCGATCATGGCAAGGTCGGCATCCATTTGGTTGGCCACGTTGCGAGCCTTATTCCAGTCTTTTTGTAGTGCATTGTTCATGCGGGTTAATACATTACCGCTGATTTCTTCAGGTGCGAGATTGAATTCCACATTGAAGGTAGCAAGCTCTGGGGTGACCAGCGGGCTATTAAGAGACTTCAGAAAAACACCATTTATAGGTGCAGGCATCATATGCCGGTCCACCAGCCAGGCTTCAAGCTCCAGGCCGGCCATAGGTGGACAGGATTTGAATCGATTTTCGGCGAACCAGTGCGCGAGGAGTTCGGTTTCCTGGCCTAGCCGTTGATGAAAGGTTTCAAAATCCTGTGCTGAAAAACGGACTTCATTGATTTCCTGGCCCATATTTCTCCCAATGGAGTCGTTTAAAATGGTTTTAGTAGTTATATGTCAGTGTTATGTGCCAAAAAAGCCCCAGAGTCTAGTTAATCCGTATTTCTCGTTGATCGACACAAGAATTAGGGTTTTGTCGATTCCCGAGGGCCAGGTCTGGCGGTATAATCAGCGCCTTTCGCCCTAGAGCAATTACGTCAGAAGCAGCGGATTATGACCAAAACTGAAACAACCAAGCCCGATGTCGCCACTTTTCAGGGCCTTATTTTTGCCCTGCAGCAATACTGGGCCGAACGGGGCTGTGTGATATTGCAACCACTGGACATGGAGGTGGGTGCCGGAACCTTCCACCCGGCCACATTTTTGCGCGCCATTGGACCGGAGCCCTGGAGTGCGGCATACGTGCAGCCTTCACGACGGCCTACTGATGGGCGTTATGGAGAGAACCCTAATAGGCTGCAGCATTACTATCAGTTTCAGGTTGTCATTAAACCGTCACCGCTGGATATTCAGGAGTTGTATCTGGGTAGCCTCAAATATTTGGGTATCGATACCCTGGTACATGATATTCGTTTTGTGGAAGACAACTGGGAAAGCCCGACTCTGGGTGCCTGGGGCCTGGGCTGGGAGGTTTGGCTTAATGGCATGGAAGTCACCCAGTTTACCTACTTCCAACAGGTGGGCGGCCTGGAATGCAAACCGGTTACTGGCGAGATTACCTATGGTCTTGAACGCATTGCCATGTATTTGCAGGGCGTGAAGAGTGTTTTTGATCTGGTGTGGAGTGATGGCCCGTTGGGTAAGATTACCTATCGTGATGTGTTTCATCAGAATGAGGTGGAGCAGTCGGCCTATAACTTTGAATACGCGGACACCGAGCCGTTGTTTAACTGGTTTGATAGCTGTGAAATTGAGAGCCAACGTCTAATCGAAGCGGGCCTGCCATTGCCTGCATATGAACAAGTCCTCAAAGCTTCCCATACGTTTAACCTGTTAGATGCACGTCATGCCATTTCAGTAACCGAGCGTCAACGCTACATACTGCGAGTGCGCACCCTCTCTCGTGCTGTGGCGCAGGCTTATTATGATGCCCGAGAAAAGCTGGGCTTCCCCATGAATAAAAAGTCTATGGTGAAAAATAACGATGCCTCAGAAAAAAATCCTACAAAGAAAAAAATTAAAAAGAAAGCATCTAAAAAGAAAGACGGGAGCAAATCATGAAGTCTCGTCACCTTTTAGTAGAAATCGGCACTGAAGAGCTACCACCCAAAGCATTAAGAAAACTATCGGAAGCATTTGCTAATGGTATTACGGACGGATTCAAAAATGCCGATCTTGCTTTTGGTGAAGTGACCGTTTACGCAAGCCCGCGTCGCCTGGCCGTGTTGATTAAAGATTTAATTGAAACACAGGAAGATAAAATTATAGAACGCAAAGGCCCTGCTTTGACGGCTGCGTTTGATGAAGACGGTTGCCCTTCGAAGGCGGCTGAAGGTTTTGCCCGCTCCTGTGGTGTCAGTGTGAATGATCTGGCTCGTGAGGAAACAGCCAAGGGTGCCTGGTTGATGTTTCGCAGTGAGCAGGCCGGCTCACCAACGGCGGATTTAATCCCTGGCATCGTCCAGATGTCTTTAGATAAATTACCGATACCTAAACGTATGCGTTGGGCCGATCTGGATGCCCAGTTTGTCCGTCCGGTGCACTGGCTGGTGTTGTTATTTGGCAATGAAGTCATTGAAGCAGAAATTCTTACGGTTAAATCAGGTCGTGAAACCCGTGGTCATCGATTCCATCATCCGGAGGCGATGTATATCGCTGAAGCTGAAGCTTATGCTCCTTTATTAGAGACAGAAGGTTACGTGGTAGCCGATTTTGCGGTACGTCGTGAAGCGGTGCGGGCACAGGTGCTGGAAGTGGGAAATTCATTGGGTGGTATGGCCGTTATTGATGAAGACCTGCTGGATGAAGTCACCGCCATGGTCGAATGGCCAAAAGCGATCGGCGGTAATTTTGAAGGCCGTTATCTTGATGTGCCGGCAGAAGCCTTAATTACCACCATGAAGACCAATCAAAAATATTTTCATGTGGTCGATGCCAAAGGCAGTTTAATGCCCCACTTTGTTACTGTAGCGAACATCGACAGTAAAGATGCTGACATGGTGCGTGAGGGTAACGAACGAGTGATTCGTCCAAGACTTTCCGATGCTGAATTTTTCTGGACACAGGATCTAAAACATAAGCTTGAGTCTTATAGTGAGCGTCTAAAATCCATCGTTTTTCAAAAACAACTGGGCACTTTGTATGACAAATCCGAACGCGTTTCAGTGTTGGCTGGCAGCATTGCCAGTGCCATGGGGGCCAATAAGGAGTGGGCACAACGCGCTGCCTGGTTATCCAAATGTGATTTGATGACGGAAATGGTGAATGAGTTCCCGAGCCTGCAAGGCATCATGGGCCGTTACTACGCCAGTCACGACAAAGAATCAGAAGAAGTGGCTTTGGCGATGGACGAACAATACATGCCACGGTTTGCGGGTGATGAATTGCCGGCTACAGGTACAGGCCAGGCTTTGGCCATTGCAGACAAACTGGATACGATCGTCGGCATTTTTGGTATTGGTCAGCCACCTACGGGTAGTAAAGACCCTTTTGCTTTGCGACGGTCCGCACTGGGCCTGTTGCGTATCATTATCGAACGTCAGTTATCGATAGATCTTTTAGAGTCTTTGCAGCTTGCCGAAAAAACAGTGGACGATAAGATTGAAGTAAAGAATGTTGCAGAACAGGTGTTTGACTTCATGATGGATCGATTGAAGGCTTACTATAAAGATGTGGGTGTATCATCACTTGTATTTGAAGCGGTATTGGCTCAAAGACCCACACAACCCTATGATTTTGACCGTCGAGTGCGTGCGGTAAACTATTTTTTAACTCTGCCAGAGGCCGAAAGCCTGGCAGCGGCCAATAAGCGTATATCAAACATCTTGCGTCAGGCTGAAGAAAAAGGTTTGACGGTGGTGGACAAGATAGATGAGAGTAAATTGTCCGAAGTAGCAGAGCGTGCTCTGGCAGATCAGATCAGCTCCATGGCCCAACAGGTAACGCCTTTATTCGATAAACGGGATTACGAAACCGCATTGAGTAAACTGGCAGGCCTGCGTGAAGTTGTCGATACTTTTTTTGATGAGGTAATGGTGATGGACGATGATGAAACGCTTCGGGATAATCGTCTTGCGCTATTAAATCAGTTACGTGGTTTATTTTTGCGAGTGGCGGATCTCTCACATCTTCAAACTTAAATATAAACTTAAACGTAAAACAAGAATTATCAGGTAAAGGTCAGAATCAATGGGAAACACTAAAAAGGAAAGTGCCGATAGTTACCAGGCCATGCTGGATGCCGTGCAGGCCTTCCATGATAAGCACGATTTCAAAAACAATGGCGGTGAGGAAATGACATACCGCATGGCGCTAATGGCCGAAGAGCTGGGTGAAATCGGTGCCTGTGTCACTAAAGGTAAATCTAATGAACAACTTGCCGAAGAAACGGCTGATCTCTTTATTCTTCTCATCGGCACTGCGATATCAGCCGACTTCGATCTCAATCAGGCCTTCTGGAAAAAAATGGACAAAATCATGAAACGCGATTCAAGAATGGTGAATGGTCGTATTCGTGTCTCCGAATTCAGAGAATAGAACGTAGAACAGGCGTCAATCCAGCCAAATCCTGACGAAATCCCTCACCTATTCCCGCCTTGACAGTGTGGGTATTTGGTCTATCCTTTCTCTGTTGTATGGCTAAATTTAAGTCATAGGTCTTACTACACAGGAGATTGAATATGGAATTGTCACTATTATTGTTTGTTGTGCTCTTTGGGTTCGCTTTTCTTTGCATGGCAGAAAGTTAAATTATTGAATATCAATAGGTTAACACCTAATCATCGAAGCCAGAAAAACGGCTTCGATTTTTTTTGTCCGTATTTCCTCTAGCCCACGAATAATTTATGGCCCGGCGGTCGCGTTTGTAGCTGCACCGTAGGTGGCTGGTTTGTCTGTTAGAATACGCTTCCATGAAAGTTTGCCACTGGCGGTATAGAGACACACAATGAAGTTGGTGATTTTAGACCGCGATGGGGTCATTAACGAGGACTCCGATGATTTCATTAAAACCCTCGACGAGTTTATTCTGCTTCCTGGAAGTCTGGAGGCCATAAAGCGCTTGAAGCAGGCTGGATATCAGGTGGTGGTTGCGACCAACCAGTCTGGTATAGCACGTGGTTATTTAACCCTGGACACCTTGAACGCCATGCATGACAAGTTAAATGTTTTGTTGGCTGATATTGGCGTGAATATCGATGGTTTTTTTTATTGCCCACATGGTCCGGATGATGGCTGTGAGTGTCGCAAACCCAAACCAGGCCTGTACCAGCAAATAAGCCAGCAATTTAATGTGGCACTGGAAGGTGTTCCGGTGATTGGTGATAGTTTACGAGATCTGGAGGCAGCGCGGGCTGTGGGTGCAAAACCCATTCTGGTTCGCACCGGTAAAGGTAGGAGAACCCTGGCAGCAGGTAAAGGCCTCGAAGATGTCCCTGTTTACGAAAATCTGGCCGAGGCTGTCGACGCTTTGGTAAAAGCAAGCCACTGAACCATGCAGTTTATTCGCTCCCTATTATTTAGTGCTGCCATGATCAGCTCTACCCTGCTGATTACTCTATTGCTGGTGATATTTTCACCTTTGCCATTCAAATTTCGATCACGACTTGGCCGTGGTTATGCCTGGTTTATTGTTTCAGCACTAAAAGTTTTATGCGGTATCAAGTATCAGGTTCGTGGACGTGAAAATATTCCGGAAGGAGCAGCGATTATTCTCTCCAAACACCAATCATCATGGGAAACTTATGCGTTGCAGTTGTTTTTCCCCTCGCAGGTGTGGGTACTTAAACGTGAGCTTATGTGGGTGCCCTTTTTTGGGTGGGGCATGGCCACGCTTAAACCCATAGCAATTGATCGTGGTTCAGGTCGCAAAGCAATCAACCAGATAATCGAGAAGGGTAAACAGCGCCTGGATGCAGGAATCTGGGTGACAATATTTCCTGAGGGAACACGTATAGCGCCGGGTGAACATAAGCGCTGGGGTATCGGGGGCGCTGTTTTGGCGGAGAGTAGCGGCTATCCTGTGGTGCCAGTGGCACATAATGCTGGCGAATTTTGGGGTCGACGATCCTTTCTCAAGAAGCCGGGTACAATCCAGGTGGTAATTGGGCCCCCCATAGAAACAAAAGGACTGAAAGCCACAGAGATTAACCGGAAGGCGGAGGACTGGATGAAGTCTACCATGGCAGAAATCAGTTCGATCGAAACGAAGAGCAGTGATTAAATGCCGGTTGAAAACATCATGATATAATCTTGTTTTTCCGATTTTAACTGTTCACGAATTAAGCTATAAAATACCATTTAAGTTTTAGCGCCCGTAGCTCAGCTGGATAGAGTACCGCCCTCCGAAGGCGGTGGTCACAGGTTCGACTCCTGTCGGGCGCGCCATTTTTTAAATAATAATAGGTACGGACTTTAGCAATATGCGAAATTCACACACATTACTTTTTTACCGCTCTTTAATTATATTTTGTGTGAGTATTATGATATTTCCCATAACTGCCTGGTCTGCGTATGAAACCAAATTGTCTGATACTCACATTCAAAGCGCGCTCATAAAATATTTTCCAATGCGTGAATATGCGACCTTTGCCAAGGTTACCTTGCATGAACCTCAGGTGATTCTGTCTCGTGATTCTAAAGACATGTTATTGGTGATCCCGGTGGTTGCCAATATTCCAGATCAGCCGCAAAGGCAAGGCCATGCCAGGGTTGCTGTAAAAGTTTCCTATAAGCCTGGTAATGGAGGTTTATATTTATATGATCCACGTGTTATCAAGTTTGAAATGCCAAATATCACAAAAACAATGAACAAAGTTTTAAAAGATAAAATAGCAACCATTTGTTTAAATTCTTTTCCGCTTATTCAAATTTTTAAAATCAGAGAAAGCTCACTTAATCACTCCCTTGCAAAAAGCGTTTTAAAATCATACTCCATTGGAGATGGTTTTATTGGGCTGGTTTTTGGTTTTGATTGAAATGTACCAGCCCTGATAATTTAATCGCCTGTAAAATCAGAAAAATTTCAAAAATATTCTAATGTGCGGTATAGCCTTTATATATAATTCTAATGGCAGCACAGCTGATTCTGCATCAATCATGCGGATGGTTGAATCTATTAAACACCGTGGTCCAGATGCGTTGACTCATATTGAAAGAGATTCGGTAGCATTGGGTCATGCAAGATTAAGTATTGTGGATATAGAAGGCGGCTCTCAACCTATGTTGAGCGAAAATGGACGCTTCGCTTTAATTTTTAATGGTGAAATCTATAATTTCAAAGAATTACGCCTATCTTTGGAAAAACAGGGGGTTAATTTTAAAACCCATTCTGATACCGAAGTAGTTCTGCGTTTATACGAACGTGATGGATCAGAATGTTTATCATTACTACGAGGCATGTTTGCCTTTGCGGTTCATGATTTGAAGACTGGGCAATTATTTCTGGCGCGGGACAGGCTCGGTATTAAGCCATTATTTTATCATTGGGATGGATCATCACTGGTGGGTGGTTCTGAAATAAAGGCGTTATTTGCCAGCGGTCAGGTCACGCCCCGATTAGACCCCGTCGCTATTCGTAATTATTTCCGTTACCAGTTTGCTGTGTCACCTCAAACGGTCTTTGATTCGATATTTGAATTACCTCCAGGCCATTTTATGAATATTTCACCTGGTTCTGAGCCAGAAATAACACAATACTGGGATCTGGATTTCCCCCAGGATGGTGAGCACGAAAGTCTGGATGAAGATTTCTGGCTAAAAAAGTTTGGTGATGCGCTGGATGATGCGGCGATTACCCACACAATTGGCGATGTTCCTATCGGTGCGTACCTGTCTGGTGGCATAGATTCTGCCGCAACAACACATCTTTTGAAGCAACATGTTGAGGATAAGGTTCAATCCTATACGATTAAATTCAGTAACAAAGATCATGATGAATCAGCATTGGCAAAAGAAATTGCTGATTATATTGGTGTACCCAATAAAACCATTGCTGTGGATGACAAGAGTGAACAGGACTTTGTCGGTGTTTTACAGGATTGTATCTATCATCTGGAACAGCCGCAGCGTTTAGCCGTAGATATACCGCATTTTTTATTGTCCGGGCTAGTTAATTCGGATGAGAAAAAAGTGGTTTATACGGGGGATGGTGCCGACGAAATACTGGGTGGTTATGATTGTTTTCGTCAGGATTATATTCGGACTCATGGCAATGACATCAAAGATAGCAAAGAACGCCAGGATTTTTATTTCAAGGATTTTAAAAATGATTTCGCTGAAGATCAGATGCGGTTATTTTATAAGCTGCATGAGAGCAGTAATCAACAGGCCGCTATAGATAAATATGGATGTTATCCGGCCTGGTATGATTTCTGGCATCACCTTGATGGATTAAGTGAACCATTATTTGATGAAATTTTGACCAGTTCTAATGTTGACCAGCTGGACTCATCCGCAGACCTGTTCCGCAAACATATTAAAGGTCTGCACCCACTGAACCAGTCGTTATATATAGAAACCAAAACCCGTCTTCCGGGCTGGATATTGTGGAAAAGCGACCGTTTATCCATGGCCCATAGTGTTGAAGCACGGGTACCCTTCATGGATCACCCATTGGTTGAGCTATGTGCCCGTATCCCACCAGGGTTGAAGTTAAATGGTATGGATGAGAAATACATTCTTCGAAAATTAATGATGCCACATATGCCGCAACATCCCAGCAACTTCAAAAAACGCGCCTTTTATACACCTATTCGTGAGTGGTTCTTCACGCCAGAGCGTCAGCAAGCCTTGATACCTTATTTATCCACTGAAGCGTTACAGAAAACAGGGTATTTCAGGACGGATATTGTTCAGCAGTATATGAAGGAGGTGAATGCTTATGGTCAGCCAGAAAATCTGGATCAGTATTATTTTGTGATGAAGCGAGAATGGGTATTATTCCTGGTATTGAGTATTCAAATGCTGCATCAGTTATTTGTTGAGCGTAGCGCCCCGTGTTTTCACCTGGATAACTAGCACTTCTTGCCTGGTATAGATGTTTGTTGGGCTTGGCAAAGTTTTAATGTTAGGTCTATACTTACGCGGTCGCAGTAGAGTGGCATGGGTAGATGTCGGGGTTCCTGTCGGATTTCCTTATCAGGGTGTTCTACTGCAACATACTCATCACGGATTTGAAAATATAATTAGAAGAGGATGTAGGGTATGACAACAGGTACAGTAAAATGGTTTAACGATGCAAAAGGATTCGGTTTCATTGTTGCCGAGGAGAATGGTGAAGATGTATTTGTCCACCATAGTAATATTGAAGGCACCGGATTCAAGTCACTTGCGGAAGGCCAGTCAGTTAGTTTTGAAATGGAACAGGGTCAAAAAGGTTGGTCAGCAACCAAGGTTCTGCCTAACTAAGCTTTTTGTTTTCATAGATGGCGAGCTTGTTAGCGCTGGCAGTGCGAGCAGTAGTAAGTCGTACGCTGGTTTTGTTGTGATTGTTTTATGGCTTTATTGCACATCGTGCAGGGTTCACCTGTGCGACCGTAAACAAGCAGCTTCTGTTTGAAGTATCCCGGCTTCCCTTCTCCATTGGTAAAATCACGCAAGGTTGTGCCGCCTTCGGCGATAGCATCTTGCAATACGTTCTTGATTGCATTCACCAGTCGCTGGTAGCGTAACTTGCTAATTTTTCCAGCAGCTATAGTCGGTCGGATGCCCGACCGAAACAGGGCTTCACTGGCATAGATATTACCAACGCCGACCACAACTTTACTGTTCATGATGAATGTTTTTATAGCCACGCTTCTTTTGCGTGAACATTGAAATAAATAATTGGTATTAAATTCATCCTCCAATGGCTCCGGGCCCAGCGAACTAAGTAAGGGATGATTCAGGGCTGGCCGGGTGGTCCACAAGACTGAACCAAATCGTCGTGGGTCATGAAGGCGTAACGTTTTATTATTATTGAAGACAATATCAAAATGATCATGTTTTTTGGCAGCCTGGTCACTTTCTACCAGTTTTAAGCTGCCAGACATCCCCAGGTGAATTATAACAGTGCCCTTCGTTGCGTTAAGCAACAGATATTTCCCTCGCCGGGTGACATTCAGTATTTTCTGTCCGGGTAATGTTTTTTTGAGCCTCGGGGGTATTGGCCAGCGTAATTTTGGCTGGCGCACAATCACTGTATTTACTTGCTGCCCTGTTATGTGGGGTTCTATACCGCGACGGGTAGTTTCAACTTCTGGTAATTCAGGCACGATTAATTTGGCCTGGTTAGGCCTGGTTTGGTTGATGGCAGATTAAGCAATCGTTCACCGGCTTCGATTGAAAAATGGTAGCGCAGGCCAATATCTTTGCGTAGCAGGATGATTTCGTCTTCCGTGTGCGTCAGGTTAAAGGTGAACGGCTTATTTGAATCGCTATAGACGTTGATAACGATTTTTTTGTTAGCAGTAGAATTACTATTAGTATCAGTTTTCACTTTACTGACACGCAGTGCACGAGCAAATCGCCATTCATCGATAAATTGTTGAAGTTGATCTGCGCTGGTGGGTTTATTGTCAGGCCTGGTTTTCCAGCCCGTATCGCTTGTTTGTATTGTCAGATCGGGCAAAGCGAGTTTGGTAATGGCCATGTTTTCGGGTAGCAAGGCTGGACTGAGTAATTTAGTCGCCTGACCTCGAATCAAATGACTATAACGATCAGTAATTAGATGTACGGTATCTTTTATCTGGATATACCGATAACCTTTGATGGCATCGGTAGTACCAAAAATAAGTTTGCTGTCATTAAAATAAATAGTTAGATCAGGCGCAGAAAGTTTAAGCTGTTTTAGGTTGATATCAGTTACGGAATACCGGGCATGACTTTTGGCGCTGGCGAGAGCCAGTAATTTATTGATGCGCAGTGTATTTGCCTGATTATTGTATGGCGTGCTCATCTGCCATTGGTTAGCTGTTTTTAAAAGTATTATGCTGTGGTGCCTGCTTTGCTCAATGACTATTTTTTGAATATCTGTTGGTGTGAGTTGCGTAATTAAAACTGATTTTTCCGGTATTTTATTGCCGGATTCATAAGCCAGTACAGCCACAAGGCCAGCCAAAGCGAGAGCCAAACCCAGGTTAAGAACATTGCGTTTATTCATGGCGTGAAATTATTCAAATCGGTTTGTTGCTAACGTTTACGTCGAGACCACCAGATAAACAGCCCTGCCCCGGCGAATGTTAGCGGAATGATAAACAGAAAACCGAAACCAATAACACCCTGTGCCATGGGGGACAATTGTAGATTTTTATCGACAGCCATTTTTACCGGGATGTCGATAAAATTATCATCGTGCGCCAACCAGTTAATTATATTCATGCCCATCTTAAGATTGCCGCCATTGCCCAGGTAGGCATTAGAAAGAAAATCACCATCGCCAATGACTACAATACGTTGGGTAGTTGATTTGACGCCAGTTGATTGTTTGCCGGTTAATGGGGTTTCCGGTGACGGAATTTTGCGTGTTAACGCGACCCCGATTGTGAATGGCCCGGCGACATCACTGCCCTTGTTAAACTGAATAGAACCGGCAATTTTACCGGTTTCTGACCAGCTGCGTGCTTCAGTGCGAAGCAGATTATGACTGGTCCAGCCTGGTAGAGGCGTCACCTTGAGCCCAACAGATTGTGGGTAGAGTGTCAGAGCTTCAATATTTTTCGTGACTTCATGGTTTGGGTATTCGGCAACCAGTGCGAAACGAGGGTCATTTAGACCTAACATTTGTGTGGTTGGATCTACAATGATGCCAGCTTCAAAGCTTATACCCAAAGCTTTGGCTAATGGCATCAAACCGTGCAAATCACCCGGGTCTGTCAGCCACAGCAGGTTGCCGCCATCAGCGACATATTGATTGATGAGTTTTACTTCCCCGGGTAGTAAACCCACTTGTGGGCCAGCAAGTACCAGCACACTTGAGTTGTCCGGTAGCTGCGGATTTTGAGCCAGGGTATGTGCCTGTGCTTTGAGTCCCCTGGCTTCAAGATGTTGAACCCAGTTGCCTAAATCATGATTGGCTGTTCCTTGGGCTTTGCGTTCTCCATGTCCATCGAGAAATACCAGCCAGCGATCACCACTACGTGCAAGGCGCTGTAAAACATTGGTGATGTCCTGTTCAGAAATATTTTTGAGCGTTTCCTGCCGACCCTGGTACTTTATCAGTAACTCGCCATTGAGTCTGATGCCCAGGGTACGAATTTCATCGGGCACAAGGTCTGGATTAACAAAATTCAGGGTTAAATCCGTTTTGTATCGTTGGTAGCGTTTAATGATAGAGGTAACGGAGCGGCGAATATTTTCGTCTTCCGTGGCATAACTGGTTATGGAAACCGGGTCTTTTAACTGATCTAGTAAAACTGTGCTGGCTTCAGAAAGTGTATTGCGCCCCGCTGCAGTCCAGTCAGCCTCAAAGCTGTAGCGTGTGCTCAACCACGCCAGTGCGCTGGTAACGGACAAGAGCAATACCAGAAAAACGGTATTTTGTATCCGCAGTTGACGATGTGTTTTATGAGTAACCAGCATTTATTTTAAGGCCGTCATTAATAGTTTGCTATTGTTGATCTTTTAATGTTGAAGTCTGTCAGCATCAAGACGATGCACGCTTAAAATAAGACAGAGTCCTGTTATCAACAAGTAGTAAATAATATCTGCACTGCTGAAGTTACCCTGCAATAAAGGCTGGTAATGGCCGAGTAAGGACAGGTAAGCAAATAATTCGCTACCACCACCAGTAGTCCCTGCCAGATTTAATATCCATAACAGCAATAAAATTCCAAAGCTGCCAATTGCAGCGACGGTAGGCTGACTGGTTAGTGTCGAAATAAATAAACCAACACTGCAAAAAGTGGCCAGCAGCAATATTAACCCGAGTAATCCGGAAAACCAGACGCCAATATCCAGCGCGCCGCCGGTAAGCAGACTTAACGGCATGAGCGCGATCAACAGCACCATAATAAGTACAAAACTGAAGACACCGACAAATTTTCCCAGAATAATTTCGGTCATGGATACCGGCGCACTGATTAACAGACTCAGAGTTTGGCCACGACGTTCTTCGCTTACCAGTCGCATGGTTATCAGAGGCACTATAAGCAGGAGTATCGTTGCGGCTGTACTGTATAAAGGTGCGACGATGATGTCAGTGATGCCAGGGCCATTGGGCAATGCTGCGATACGTGGCTGTAATTGCATGAATAAATCAACGTACAACAGAAAAAAATAGGCGCACAAACCTTGCACGACGGCAAGAATGACCCAGGCCAGTGGGGAGAGAAACAGTGAACGTAATTCACGTCCTGCGATTGTCCAGATCATGAAGCTGATACCCTCATGCTGCAGCGGTTTCCGTGCTTTCGTTAGCCTCTGTTTCGGACGTGGTGATATCGACAAAGATTTCTTCCAGCGAGCGTTTTTCCGGGGTGAGCTCCAGAAGTTCCCATCCCTGAGTTACCGCTGTATGGGCAATAGCGGCTGCCGGGTTGGTTTCGGGGTCATGATGAATACGTAAGCAACCATTTTCGAGCTCATCTACTGCACTGACACCGTTGATAGACAGTATGGAATCTTGATTGGCTGGCCTGCCCAGGCGCACCATAAGACTGGAGGTTTGCATGCGTTGCGCCAGACCTTCAATGCTATCCCTTAATACCAGTTTGCCCTGATGGATGATTTGCACATGGTCACAGGTTGCCTGTACTTCCGGCAGTATATGGGTAGATAAAATCACACTGTGTTCGCCGCCCAGCTCCCGGATCAGGTGGCGTATTTGTCGAATTTGAATAGGGTCGAGGCCAACAGTGGGTTCGTCGAGCACGACAACAGCGGGTGAGTGAATAATGGCCTGCGCAATGCCCACGCGTTGTTGATATCCCTTGGACAGATTGCCAATGAGTCGGCCGCCGACATCGCCGAGTCCGCAGCGATCTTTAACAGAACCTATTGCCTGGCTTTGCTTGCTGCGAGTGATGCGATTCAGGCGCGCACAAAATTGCAAATATTCATCTACAGTCAACTCACGATACAACGGAGGTTGTTCAGGCAAATAGCCGATTTCGGCCTTGGCAGCTTTGGGTTGGTCCAGTATGTCGATGCCGTTGATGGTAATGCGACCATGATGGGGAGCCAGATTACCGGTAATCATGCGCATGGTGGTGGATTTGCCGGCGCCGTTAGGCCCAAGAAAGCCCAGCACTTCTCCACGGCGAACTTCAAAGCTGAGATCATCCACGGCACGATGCGATCCATAGAAGCGCGTCAATTGTTCGACTTGAATGAGAGTTTGGTCTGACATTAGCGCCTATTATGAATGCTTATCCGGCTACTGCCTACTTCCTGAGTTAATCCGTATGATATATTCTCACGGACAAAGTTCAAACTGGTTCTTGGTGTTCTATAAACCACAGTATTAAATCGCTGTATTAAGCCAGAAAAAACCACAGGATGTGAATAAAAAAGTGGAATATCCTTACTGTATAAAATTTGGTTTTGATAGTGCCAGCATCGAATCACGCCTGAGGTGGCTGGAGCTTGAATTTAGTGATCATGTGACGGCATGGCAATTACAGGAGTTGGTAATAGCGCCAAATTCGCAAACAATCATCGATGATTTTTATACTTATCTGGGTGGCATCGACGAGAGCAAACCATTTCTTGCGGATAAAATAACGGTAGAGCGATTAAAGCAGACCCAGAAAATTTACCTGGAAAATCTGGGTATAAAATTTGATAGCCCAGAGTATTTTGAGTCCAGATTACGTGTCGGCCAGGCCCATGCCTGGATTGGTCTGAGTCTAAGCCTGTACCAGTGCTCCTATCGTCTGTTAACTCAGCTCATTATCGATCATATCCCGGCAGACTGCGAGAGCTCTCTGCGTGAAGAACTCCAAATATTTATCCATAAAATAACGGCTCTGGATATGTCATTGGCCATCGAAACCTACCACATTGCCCAGGTGCGAACCCTGGAGGAATCGCTGGATCGAGCCCATATTCAGGAAGATCAGTTACGCTTTGAAGCCAGTACCGATGCTCTAACAGGCCTCTATAATCACGAACATATTTTGTCGATTCTGCGTCGGACTCTTGAAGAAGATACACTGGCCAGCAAACCGACGTCGGTAATGATGGCAGATCTGGATCACTTTAAAGAGATCAATGATACTCATGGTCATCCGGTGGGCGATAAGGTATTAATGGAGGTGTCACGTCGCCTTGGAAGTGCTGTGCGAGATTTTGATAGCCTGGGGCGTTATGGTGGCGAGGAATTTCTCATTGTTCTGAAAGGCACCCCCCTGTCTACCGCGTTGTCTGTGGCTGAACGTATGCGTGAACATATTGCAGCTGGGCCGGTAAGTTTACATGGCCCCAAGGTTGATGTGACTATCAGCGTGGGTGTGGCAGTTGTACAACCCGGTGATGAGCCGGATGACCTTGTGAGTCGCGCCGATAAGGCGCTTTATGAAGCCAAAGCAGCAGGCCGTAACTGCGTTAGATCTGTGAATTAACCATGCCTCTGCTTGGGGTTGATACTGGTGGTACCTTTACTGATTTTGTATTACTCACCGAGTCTGATGGACAGGCACCCGTACTTAAAGTCCATAAAGTTCTTTCTACACCCAAAGCCCCTGAACAGGCGATTCTGCAGGGCATTTCAGAGTTGGGCCTAAATGAGTTAGGTTCAGGTGAAAACGAAAAGCTTATTGTAGTACACGGTTCCACCGTGGCAACCAATGCGGTGCTGGAAAATAAAGGCGTTCGTACCGCGTATATAACCAATTACGGTTTGCGTGATTTGTTAAGTATTGGTCGCCAGGCCCGGCGAGAACTCTATAATCTTAATCCCCAACCTATACAGCCTCCCGTACCCCGTGACTTATGTCTGGAAA
Source organism: Gammaproteobacteria bacterium (assembly GCA_030613605.1). Classification (GTDB taxonomy): domain Bacteria; phylum Pseudomonadota; class Gammaproteobacteria; order SZUA-152; family SZUA-152; genus SZUA-152. The sequence goes on from JAUWLO010000002.1 coordinate 31,453, forward strand.
CGGGTGGCCGTTTAACTTCCGATGGTGAAGAGCTTGAAGCTTTGTCTGATGAAGAGCTTGCTGTTCTTAAGTCTACTTTGGAAAAACTGGCGCCTCAGGCAGTCGCCATCAATTTATTATTTTCATGGCTCGATGACCAGTATGAAAAACGTATTGCCGAGATTGTACCCAAAAGTATGTTTGTTTCGCGTTCCTCGGCAGTGTTGCCGGAATATCGTGAGTATGAACGTGGAATTACTACCTGGTTAAACGCATCAGTTGGGCCGATAGTGAAAAGTTATTTACAACGGCTGTGCAAAGCGTTGCCGCAGGCAAAGATATCAGTGATGCAAAGTGCTGGCGGTATTATTGAAGCCGAGCAGGCAGGTGAACAGGCGGTGCATTTGTTGCTGTCCGGCCCTGCGGGCGGAATGGCGGGGGTAATGCACGTCGGTCAGCTTGCAAACGAACATCGTTTGCTCGGTTTCGATATGGGCGGAACTTCTACGGATGTATCGCTTGTTGATGGAGGCCTGGCGGGTAAAAAAATTGAGCTGCAGTTAACGACCGAAGGTCACATTGGCCCCTACCCTGTGGGTGTTCCCATGGTGGATATACATACTATTGGTGCCGGGGGTGGTTCCGTTGCGAGTGTGGATGGTGGTGGCTTGCTACAGGTTGGTCCGGAATCCGCAGGGGCTGATCCCGGTCCGGCCTGTTATGGCAAGGGTGGAACCAGGCCAACGGTGAGCGATGCCAATCTGGTATTGGGACGGTTACGAGCAGATGCCTTTCTGGGCGGTGGTATGCCGCTGGATGAAACCGCTGCCCGTAAAGCAATGGCAACGGTGGCAAGGCCTATGGGTTTATCACTAGAAGCCGCGGCCCAGGGTATTATTGATGTAACCAATGAAAACATGGTGCGCGCTCTACGGGTCATGTCGGTGCAGCGGGGGCTGGATCCGGCTGAACTGACACTGGCGTGTTTTGGCGGCGCCGGAGGCCTGCACGTGTGTGCCCTGGCAGAATTGTTGGGTATGCAAAAAGCCCTGGTACCGATACATGCGGGCGTACTGTCGGCGTTGGGCATGCTGGTTGCACCACGCGCCCGTCATCTTTCGCGGACCCTAAATCTGTTGTTATCTGCCGTCGATGAAAACGATTTAAATAATGAAATTAAAAAACTGGCCAACCAGGGCCGCCAGGCTTTACTGAAGGAAGGTTTTGCTGAAAAAGATATCTCAATAAATCCCGGGGTGGATGTACGCTATCGTGGTCAATCTTCCGTTATTAATCTGCCATGGAATAATGCACGGCAAACGGCAGAAGATTTTCATGTAAAACACGAAACCCTGTATGGGCATCGGCTGGATCTGGAGATTGAATTAGTCAACTTGCGAGTCAAGGTGCAAGGACCGCGTCCTGCTGTTTCATTCAGTCAGATCAAAGATCCTGAGAGCGAACCTGCTACCAGGGAGTCCTTTGTACAGAAAGCCCCGCTCGCAGGAATAAATGAGCCGGTATCGATATATGCTCGTGATTCACTTACGGCAGGAGAAACAATATCAGGGCCTGCCCTGATTACCGAGACTGTTTCGACAACGTTTATTGCCCCGGGCTGGAACTGCGTGATGGACAGATACGGCAGTTTACGCCTGTCACGCTGATTACCCTTAAAAGACGACCTTTTGAGGGGTTAAATAGCCGTTAAGCATTGTTTTCATGAGCCGATATATCTATAAATACAACGAGTTATCATGATTTAGGCGTTAAATTGGACTAAAGGTGGAGCGGGAATTGCTCAAATTTTCAAGATTCATATTGTCGGGGTTAGTTCTGTGCTGTGTAGCGCTGTCTGCTCAGGCTGCCTATATCGAGCGCACTATTACTGTTGATGGCAATATGAGTGACTGGTATGACAATAATCCTCCCCCTGTTTATAACCCAGCCGGTGACATAACTAATAACACCACACCTAATCAATTCAGTAACGATGGCGAAGATGGTGGTGATCCAAATGATGATCTGGATGAACCCATTGCCAATACGGGCAGAGATTTAAAGAAATTTTCGTTTACCTGGGATGCCACATACCTTTATTTTTACGTTGAGCGTTGGGCCTCTTCTACCAATGTTACCGACTGGTGGTTTTATATTGATACCAACGCCGATGGTGTATTGACGTCTGGTGAGAAGGTGTTTCGTGTTAACTGGCAGGGTGCTAACCGCAAGACTAACACCGAGCTGTGGGATTATGTAGCAAGCAATGCTGGTGGTGATCCGCTCACCAATGCAGGCGTAGGTGATGGTTACACCATGCCGGGTGGCATTACCAATCAGGTGTCGCTTTATTCCAATGTGGTTGCTGGTGCTGCTTCGGGTACCGAGATGGAATCACGGGTGACATGGGTGCAATTGTTAGGTACTGGTGGCGGCCCATCGAATCTTAGGTTTCATATTTCGTCTTCCAATGGCACCAACCTGCCAAACAACATTCTGGATAACATGGATGGGCCGGCAGGCGGACAGTTGTTTCCAAAGGACTTACAGATTTCAAAAACCGCTTCGGTTGCTTCTATATTAGGTAACCAGCCATTTACCTATACCATTACGGTGTTTAATGCCGCCATTGTTGATTTTACCAATGTGGTGATATCCGATGTGATTCCCGCAACCACTACCTACGTAAGCGATACACCAGAAGCAGGTACAACATTTGATGATACTGACGCCAATAGTATTCCCGATGAATGGAGTATTCCGACGTTGCCGGCGAATACTACCTACACCCTAACCATTGATGTAAAGGCGGGTGTTGTACCGGTAACGATGACGGCAACCAATACGGCAACATTAACAGCATCAGTTCCCGCAGATGAAGATGCAACCAATGACAGCGCCAGTGTCGATGTGAGTATTCTCCCCGTGCCGGTATTAACAATGGTTAAGTCTGCCTCAGCACCAACTGCTGATCCCGGAACAAATATAGCCTATACCATTCTCGTGACCAATACTGGCGGTGCTGCAGGCCATACTGTGGTGGTGACCGATGCGCTTAGCCCATTTTCAATGTTAAGACTTAATGGAGGAACACCCTTCCAGCTTACAGAAGGCGCAACAGCCTCGGGATTAACATTAGGGACTACTACCTATTCAGATGACAACGGTGCTACTTATACTTACCCGCCTATTTCTGGTGGGGGTGGTGCGCCGGCGGGTTATGATGCCAATGTGACTAACTGGAATATTGACATGGTAGGTACGATGGCCTCTTCAAACAGTAGTTTTGATATTCAGTATCAGGTGCAGCTGCGTTAGTTAAACATTTTCTTCAAAGACAGGTTAAGGCATGGAGTGGGTGAAGGGAATCGACCGATCTGTAGGGAACAGATCGGGATAGCTTGGCTGCCCGAAAGGTGAAAACCATGGAGGGTTTTCATCAGCCCGCCTCACTAGCTTGGGAAGCCAGGGTAATACCGATATACGATACCGCACAGTATTTGTTATTTATTACCATTTTGTGCCGAAGTTCATATTATGGCAAAAAAGGGTGGGCTAAATCCGGTAAGACTGTGATAGGATAATTCTCCATTATGATCGTACCCAATGATCCTTGTCTGCCCCTTTCTATCGATCAACAACTTCTCGACGCCGTCGTTAACCTTACCAGCCAGCGCGAGCTGGAGGCTCTTGCAGAATCACTGGTGGAGTCCGTCACCAGGCTGACAAACGCACCTATTGTCTGCGTGTACACGTTAGATGGTGGGCTGGGTCATTTGTCTGCCAGGGTGGTTGCCAGCAGTAATCCTTATGAACCCAAAGGCACTCACCTTTCTTCACTTGAATCACATAGTATATTACGCGAATGTATAGAAAATCAGCAAATCATTACCGTCGATTTGAGCAATGGTCAGCGAAAGGTATATCCAGTGTTTGAACAAGGCAATGTTTCAGGCCTGTTGCTGTGCGAATACGTACAAAATGACCTGACGCAGCCCGATGAAATGATTCAGGCTATTGCCAATGTGTATGGTAATCACCAGTCTTTGCTTAATCATCACCAGCGAGATGGCCTGACGGGCTTGTATAATCGTGCCGCGTTGCAAAACTGGTTGGGTAAGGCATTGAATGATGACAGGCTTGCTAATCGCCGTGCCGATGGTGAAGGATCAATTGGATGTTTCGCTTTGCTCGACATTGATTTTTTTAAACGCATTAATGATACCCAGGGCCACCTATATGGTGATGAGGTATTAC
>JAUWLO010000155.1 GCA_030613605.1 Gammaproteobacteria bacterium
ACCGCGATGCAGGGCAACAACTCCACCGCTGAGATTAAAATATTCACAACGCTCAAAGCCTGCTTCCTGCATCATCCCGAGCAGTTCTTCCTGTTTCGGATGCATCCGGATAGATTCTGCAAGATAACGATAGCTGGAATCATCTTTAGCAATAAGCTTGCCCATTAGAGGCAGCAATTTGAAGGAGTAGGCGTCGTAGATAGCACCAAGCCCCGGCACAACCGGTTTGGAAAACTCCAGCACCAGCAGGCGGCCACCCGGTTTCAATACGCGCAACATGGAACGCAGCGCAGCATCTTTGTCCGTGACATTACGCAAACCAAAAGCAATCGTGATGCAATCAAAATAATTATTCGGGAAGGGCAAACATTCCGCATTCGCCTGTACGTAACTCATATTGGCTAATACGCCACGATCCACCATTCGCTCACGACCCACTTCTAGCATGGATTCATTGATATCCGCCAGCACCACTTCGCCTGTTTCTCCGACCAGCTCGGAAAATTTGGCGGCCAGATCACCGGTACCGCCAGCAATATCCAGCACTCGCTGCCCAGAACGTACTCCGCTCATTTCGATGGTGTATCGCTTCCACAGGCGATGAATACCCATGGACATGACATCGTTCATGACATCGTAATTCGCCGCGACAGAATGAAAAACGCCGGCAACTTTGCCAGCCTTATCCTGCCTGCGCACTTCTTTATAACCAAAGTGCGTGGTGTCCTGGCTACCATTACGGTTACCGTTGTTCTGATTATCCTGCGAATTACTCATAACCTGCCTGCTGTTAGTTAGTTAACCCGATCATGTTTTACGTTTATGGCCTGCTTTTTCCAGGCGATCCAGATATTCCGCCCACATTTCTTTTTGATTGGAGCCCAACACGTACAAGGTATCCCATGAATAAATACCGGTGTTGTGGCCATCATCAAATTCCAGCTGAACGGCATAGTTCCCGACGGGTTCAATGGCGGTAATATTTACCTCTTCCTTACCTAACTGCAATATTTCTTCTCCTGGACCATGCCCACGTACTTCGGCAGAGGGGGAGTAAACACGCAAATATTCACAGGGCAATTCAAATTTACTGCCATCATCAAAGCTGATTTCCAGAATTCTGGACTGCTGATGCAGGTTTATATCGGTTGGTCTTGGTGCTGAGGTCATCTTTTTCTCCACTAACCTATTTCTTTAAATAATCAATTAAATTTCTTGTCACGGCTTCTATTGAAACTTCCTGTTCATACTTTCTATTTACAGGATGTAGCGACTCAGATCTTCATCTTTTGCAAGCTCGCCGACCTGCTCATCTACATAAGCTGCGTCCACCTTCACAGCTTCACCACTTTTATCCGCAGCGCCGAAAGATATCTCTTCCAGCAACCGCTCCATGACCGTGTGCAACCGTCGTGCGCCAATGTTGTCGGTACGTTCGTTCACTTGCCAGGCTACTTCGGCAATACGGGCTATACCATCTTCAGAAAACGACAGGCTTACGCCCTCGGTCTCCAGCAAGGCAATATACTGTTCAGTCAACGAAGCATCAGGCTCGGTAAGAATGCGCATAAAATCTTCGGCGCTGAGGGCATTTAATTCCACACGAATCGGTAATCTCCCCTGCAATTCGGGAATAAGGTCGGAAGGCCTGGAAAGATGAAAAGCACCAGAGGCAATGAATAAAATATGATCTGTCTTTACCATGCCGTATTTGGTGGACACGGTTGTTCCCTCTACCAACGGTAACAAGTCACGCTGCACACCTTCACGCGACACATCCGGCCCACTGGTTTCACCACGCTTACAAATCTTGTCCATCTCATCCAGAAAGACGATGCCATTTTGCTCGACGTTATCCACGGCCTGCTGTTTAATGTCATCCTCATTTAACAACTTCCCTGCTTCTTCATCGGTCAACAGCTTGAAGGCATCTTTAATATTGAGTTTACGGGTGGTGGTGCGGGTTGATCCCATATTTTGAAACATGCCCTGCAACTGACTGGTCATTTCCTCCATGCCCGGCGGCGACATAATTTCCACACCAATGGGACTGCCAGCGAGCTCCACTTCAATCTCTTTGTCATCGAGATCGCCTTCACGTAACTTTTTACGGAATTTTTGCCGTGTGGCGGAATCTGATTCACTCATGGGTTCTGGCTCACTACTAAAACCAATGCCGGCACTTCTTGCCGGACGCAACAGAATATCCAGAATACGATCTTCCGCAGATTCTTCCGCACGGAAGCGCACTTTTTGCACTTCCACTTCACGGGTAAGTTTTATAGAGATGTCCACCAGGTCACGAATAATGGATTCCACATCTCGCCCCACATAACCCACCTCGGTAAACTTGGTGGCTTCCACTTTAACAAACGGGGCATTGGCCAGCCTGGCCAGCCGACGAGCAATTTCTGTTTTACCCACACCTGTAGGGCCAATCATGAGAATATTTTTTGGCGTGATTTCACTTTTTAATTCGTCAGATACCTGTGACCGACGCCATCTATTACGCAACGCAATCGCAACCGCACGCTTGGCATCAGACTGGCCGATAATATGTTTATCCAGTTCCTGAACAATTTCTCTGGGTGTCATTTGCGACATATGCTTCTCTTAACAACAAGTTAAAAACAGACTTCTCTAAAATAAATGGGTTGTCGTTTTGTCAGATAGCTTCCGGTCTGAACAATATTGAACTATTCAGAACCATCTAACACTTCAATGGTGAACTGGTCGTTGGTGTACACACAAATACTGGCGGCAATACCCAGGGCCTTTTCACACACCGTGCGCGCATCCAGTTCCGTATTTTCCATCAGCGCCCGCGCAGCCGCTTCTGCAAATGAACCGCCGGAACCGATCGCAATTACATCATGCTCAGGCTCAATCACATCACCGTTACCGGATATCACCAGAGAGGTCGTGTCATCTGCTACCGATAACAACGCTTCCAGACGACGCAGCATACGATCGGTACGCCAGTCCTTAGCCAGTTCGACAGCCGCCCGAGTCAAATGACCCTGATGTTTTTCCAGTTTACCTTCGAAGCGTTCAAAAAGCGTAAACGCATCGGCCGTACCACCCGCAAAGCCGGCAATCACTTTTTCATGATACAAACGCCGAACCTTTCGGGCATTGCCTTTTAATATGGTGCTGCCCAGCGAAACCTGGCCATCACCACCGATAACGACCTGGCCATTTCTGCGTACGGAAAGAATCGTAGTACCGCGATATTGTTCCAAAATCTGAATCCCTGTGTGCTTTTTGTGTGAATAGGTTGGCTGAAAACAGACCTCTGATTTTACATCAATAATCGCCCATTCAGCGAATATCTAACACCTCACCAAAGTGATAGTGTCGGCACACAGGAACTGCCCCCAAACAAAAGACCAGCAAAAAGGGATGCCATCATGAAACACATAATCGCCATATTGTTGTTATTTACCCTTCCCACACTGCCTGCGTGGGCAGCCGTCACCGGCAAAGAGGTTACCTACCGAGCTGGAGACACCTTTCTAAAGGGTTACCTGGCGGTAGATACGGCCATATCCGGACCTCGCCCCGGAATTTTGGTGGTTCACGAATGGTGGGGGCATAACGATTACGCCCGCAAACGCGCCCGCATGCTGGCCGAACTGGGTTATACCGCTCTCGCAGTCGATATGTACGGTAATGGCAAAACAGCCAGCCACCCTGAGGACGCCGGGAAATTTTCAGGGGAAGTCCGCAACAACATGCCGGCCGCTAAAGCCCGTTTTCTGGCTGCGATGACATTACTGAAGGCTGAATCCAGCACCAATCCAGACAAAATCGCCGCAATTGGTTATTGCTTTGGCGGTGGCGTGGTGCTGGAAATGGCGCGTTTGGGTGTCGATCTGGTCGGTGTAGCCAGCTTTCATGGCAGCCTGGGCACGGCAACTCCGGCTCAAAAAGGGGCCATCAAAGGCAAAGTTCTGGTGCTCAATGGCGCTGCCGACCCTTTTGTAAAAACCGAATCTATTGAACATTTCAAAAAGGAAATGCGCGCGGCCGGCGTTGATTTCAAGTTCATCAGTTACCCGGAAGCCAAACACAGTTTTACAAATCCGGATGCCGACGCCTATGGAAAACGCTTCAACCTGCCGCTGCAATATAATGAAAAAGCAGACCATCAATCCTGGGCGGAAATGCAGGCCTTTTTTAAGGACATATTTAAATAAGCCTGACGCCCCGGAATTAACCACGGCTATTTTTTTCGGGCGCGAGGATGTGCCTTGTCATACACATCCGCTAAATGCTGAAAATCGAGGTGGGTATAAATCTGGGTGGTGGAGATATCCGCGTGCCCCAGAAGCTCCTGCACTGCACGCAAATCACCGCTGGATTCCAGCAAGTGGCTGGCAAACGCATGGCGCAATTTATGCGGATGCACGCGGCTATCCAGCCCCTGTTTGATACCCCACTGGCGAAAACGTTGCTGCACGGCGCGTGGCGTTATTCGCTTACCCAGCTTACTCACAAACAATGCCGACTCTTGCTGGTTAGCCAGCGCCACACGCGTTTTTAACCAACGCTGAAGGGCATCATGGGCATATCGCCCCACAGGCACAATCCGCGCCTTATTCCCCTTACCCGTTACCGGCACACTGCCATCGACAAGATCGACATCACCCAGATTCAGTGAAACCAGTTCCGCCAGACGCAAACCCGAGCTATACATCAGCTCGAGCATGGCCAGATCGCGTATTGCGAGAGGGCTGTCATCACGGACTGCCAACAGACGCGCCATCTCATCGGCATCCAATGGCTCTGGCAGTTTGCGTGCTGATTTCGGCGCCTGAATACCTTTAGCCACATTCACCGTTAGGTGATTTTCACGCATCAAATATTGAAGAAAACTTCGCAATGCCGAAAGGGCGCGGGCCAGGCTACGCCCACCAAGACCCTGCCGATGTCGCTTTGCTACCCAGCTTCGCACGTGTTGTGCGTCCAGTGATTTCCAGTCGGATAACCCCGCAAGC
>JAUWLO010000183.1 GCA_030613605.1 Gammaproteobacteria bacterium
ACGATGGCGCCTGCCGGCAACACGTAGTGAGCCGGAATATCGGTTCCGGCGATGGATAAATCCTCGCCCTTTTCGTCCACCAGTTTCACCATAGGACGTAGATCCTTGGCTGCGGTACCACGTTGTTTAGGATCGATAACCACCAGACTGGTCAGACCAGTGATGTCATCGGTCTCACGTTGCACGGTGACACCTTCACTGAAATCACTGAATTTCAGAATACCCGCCACCTCGGTAATAACCGGGTGAGTATGCGGATCCCAGGTCGCCATCACGGCACCCGCTTCAACCGAATCACCATCATGTGCAGGAATTTCTGCGCCATATGGCACCTTGTAGCGTTCACGCTCACGACCCTGAGAATCCAGTATGGTCAGTTCGCCAGAACGGGATACCGCCACCAGATTGCCGTTGGTTCGTTCCACTGTTTTGATGTTATGCAAACGCACAGTACCGGAAGTTTTCACTTCGATACTATTTGCTGCCGCAGCACGAGATGCTGCGCCACCAATATGGAAGGTACGCATGGTCAACTGGGTGCCAGGTTCGCCGATGGACTGCGCTGCAATAACGCCCACAGCTTCACCCTGATTTACACGATGTCCACGAGCCAGATCGCGACCGTAACACTGGGCACAAATTCCATAACGTGTCTCACAGGTTATGGCAGACCGCACCAACACCTGATCCACGCTGTTGGCCTCAAGCGTACTGACCTCTTCCTCGCTTAACAGAGTACCCGCAGGAAACAGCACTTTATCCGTTCCAGGAATGTTGATATCGATTGCACAAACTCGACCCAACACACGTTCTGCCAAAGGCTCAACTACATCACCACCTTCGATCAGTGGCTGCATTAACAGACCCTTATCTGATCCGCAATCAACTTCCAGCACCACCAGATCCTGTGCCACATCAACCAGGCGACGAGTCAGGTAACCGGAGTTGGCTGTTTTCAGCGCGGTATCCGCCAGTCCCTTACGTGCACCATGGGTGGAGATAAAGTACTGCAATACGTCCAGGCCTTCGCGGAAGTTAGCCTTGATGGGTGTTTCAATGATCGAGCCATCAGGCTTGGCCATCAAACCACGCATACCGGACAACTGACGAATCTGGGCCGGGCTACCACGAGCACCGGAGTCCGCCATCATGTACACAGAGTTAAATGATTTTTGCTTTACAGTATTGCCTTCTGCATCAACAACATCCTCAAAGCCCAAACCATCCATCATTGCCTTGGCGACCTGGTCATTGGTGTCAGACCAGATATCCACCACCTTGTTGTAACGCTCACCATTGGTAACAAGACCGGAGATATACTGATTCTCAATTTCTTTTACCTGCGCTTCAGCAGTGGCAATAATTTCCTGTTTCGCCTCAGGGATCATCATGTCATTGATGCCGAAAGATATTGAGGAACGGGTAGAATATTTAAAGCCCATGTACATGATCTGGTCTGCAAAAATAACCGTGTCCTTAAGGCCAACCTCACGATAAGAGGCATTAATTACACCGGAAATCGCCTTTTTGGTCATTGCCATGTTGACGTTGTCAACAGAAAGGCCCCGTGGCAACAGCTCCATCATCAAGGCACGACCAATAGTGGTTTCCACCAACCGAGTATTTTCTACTTCTTTGCCATCCTCATCCAGAGTAACGTCAAGTACGCGTACTTTTATTTTTGCATGAATCTCAGCAGCTTTATTTTCGTAAGCACGATGCGCCTCTTTAATATCGCTAAAAATCATGCCTTCGCCTTTGGCATTAACGCGATCGCGAGTCATGTAATACAGTCCCAGCACCACGTCCTGTGAAGGTACAATGATGGGTTCGCCGTTGGCTGGCGATAAAATATTATTGGATGACATCATCAGGGCACGTGTTTCCAGTTGCGCCTCAATAGATAATGGAATGTGCACCGCCATTTGATCACCGTCAAAGTCGGCGTTAAAGGCAGTACAAACTAATGGGTGCAACTGAATGGCCTTACCTTCGATAAGGACTGGCTCAAAAGCCTGGATACCCAAACGGTGAAGTGTTGGCGCACGGTTAAGCATGATGGGATGTTCACGAATAACTTCTTCAAGAATATCCCATACTTCAGGACCTTCGCGCTCGACCATTTTCTTGGCAGCTTTGATAGTAGTGGCCAAACCGCGCAACTCCAGCTTGCTGAAGATAAATGGCTTGAACAATTCCAGACCCATTTTTTTGGGCAAACCACACTGATGCAGTTTGAGAGTTGGGCCCACCACAATTACAGAACGACCGGAGTAATCTACTCGTTTACCCAGCAAGTTTTGACGGAAACGACCTTGCTTACCCTTGATCATGTCGGCCAAAGATTTCAGAGGACGTTTGTTCGAACCTGTGATAGCACGACCACGACGACCGTTATCCAGCAACGCATCCACAGACTCCTGCAACATGCGCTTTTCATTACGCACAATAATGTCAGGCGCATTCAATTCTAGTAGACGACGCAGACGGTTATTACGGTTAATGGCACGGCGATAAAGATCGTTAAGATCGGAAGTCGCAAACCGACCACCATCCAGAGGCACCAACGGACGCAGTTCTGGCGGCAATACAGGCAACACCGTCAGCACCATCCATTCAGGTTTATTACCGGATGAAATAAAAGCCTCAATCAGCTTGAGACGTTTAGTGTACTTTTTATATTTGGTTTCTGACTTGGTAGCAGCAATGTCTTCGCGTATCTGCTCGGTCTCGGCCTTAAGGTTGATTGCCTTCAGCAACTCAAACACAGCTTCGGCGCCCATACGAGCATCAAATTCATCGCCGTATTCCTCGATAGCTTCCAGGTACTGCTCATCGCTGAGCAACTGGTTGCGTTCGAGTTCGGTCATGCCAGGATCCACAACCACAAAAGCTTCAAAATAAAGCACGCGCTCAATATCACGCAGGGTCATGTCCATTAACAGACCGATACGAGAAGGCAGTGACTTCAGAAACCAGATGTGCGCAACCGGGCTGGCCAGTTCTATATGACCCATGCGTTCACGACGCACTTTGGCCAGGGTAACTTCCACGCCACATTTTTCGCAAATGACACCGCGATGTTTCAGGCGTTTGTATTTACCGCAAAGGCATTCGTAATCCTTAACTGGACCAAAAATCTTGGCGCAGAAAAGTCCATCACGTTCCGGTTTAAAAGTCCGGTAGTTAATAGTCTCTGGCTTTTTAACTTCACCATATGACCAGGAGCGAATTTTAGCCGGCGAGGCAAGTCCAATACGAATAGCATCGAAGTCCTTTACCTGACCCTGATTACGCAGAATTTTGAGTAGATCTTTCATGGTTTCTCCACTTATAAAGTCGATGTCGCTGTTTAGCGGTCTTCTTCCAGCTCGATATCAATACCGAGGGAGCGAATTTCCTTAACTAACACATTAAAGGACTCAGGCATGCCCGGTTCCATGCGATAGTCGCCATCCACAATGTTCTTGTACATTTTGGTCCTACCCTGAACGTCATCCGACTTAACCGTCAGCATTTCCTGCAAGGTGTAAGAAGCACCGTATGCTTCCAGTGCCCACACTTCCATTTCACCGAAGCGCTGACCACCAAACTGTGCCTTACCACCCAACGGTTGCTGAGTAACCAGGCTATACGGTCCCGTAGAACGCGCGTGCATTTTGTCATCCACCAGATGATTGAGCTTGAGCATGTACATGTAACCCACAGTAACCGGACGATCAAACATGTCGCCTGTGCGTCCATCAACGAGTCGGGTTTGTCCACTCTCAGGCAAATCAGCCAACTTCAACATACGACGAATTTCATCTTCTTCAACACCGTCAAATACTGGTGTCGCCATGGGTACACCACCACGCAGGTTGTGACTCATTTCGAGAATTTCATCATCAGTGAAAGATTTCAGATCAACCTTTTCGCCGACGCCACCATTGTAAATTTCATCGAGGTAGCTACGGATATCTTTGGTCTTGCCATTATTATCAAGCATCTTGCCGAGCTTGAGACCCAGACCACGCGCCGCCCAACCCAGATGCGTTTCCAGCACCTGACCCACGTTCATACGTGATGGCACGCCCAACGGGTTAAGAACGATATCCACTGGCCTACCTTCCGGTGTGTGCGGCATATCTTCTACCGGCACAATCATGGAGATAACACCCTTGTTACCATGACGACCAGCCATTTTATCACCCGGCTGGATACGACGTTTAACCGCCAT
>JAUWLO010000164.1 GCA_030613605.1 Gammaproteobacteria bacterium
GGCCTCACTACTGGCTGCTATGGCTTCTTTTTCAGCTAACTGGCTTTTTTTTTGCCTGGCTCTTTATTTGTATCAGGCACGGCTGCGCCCTTACCCTGGATGAAGGCCTGAAACACAAACTCGGTGAGGTTGGCAATTTCCTGTTCGGTTAACACCTTGCCACAGGCTGGCATCACCGTGCCAACGCGACCTTTGGTAATGCTATCAAACACGCGTGGGCGATTGAGAATCTGGCGCGAGGCGTCACTGGTAAAATCACGAGGACGGGGTCGATTAAAGTAGGCACGAGGACCATTGCCCTCACCCTTTACCCCGTGGCAGGTAAAACAGTTTTTCATGTAAAACTCGCGGCCCCACTTCATGTCCCCTTTGAGCTTATTGGGGATGGCCTCAGTCATATCCACATTGATGACATGTCCGCCGCTTGCATTTGAGGACACTGTTGCTGACGCTGTACCTGACATGGTCCCTGGCATGCCCAGACCTAATACCGGTTGTGGATCAGACGCCGGTTTGGGCTCAGGGGGTTTGGCGGCTTTGTTGGCATTAGTGTTGGCGCTAGCCTGGACTCCCGCTACCTGAGTAAGTGGCGCACCACCGGTATCTTTGTCAGGGTTCACGCCCATGAATTTAAAACGAATAAACCCCACCACCGCCGCAATTTCTTCCGTGGACAGACGCGTATTGAAAGGCATCATCCCGGTACCTGGGCGACCTTTGGTAACCGATTGAATCATGCGTGGGCGAGTCAAATCACTTTGCGCCCCTGGCGAGGTGAAATCCCGTGGTGGCGGGTTCAAACCGTTTTTTGCCCAGAAAGCCGTATTGCCTGTATCACCATGGCATACCGAGCAGTTTTTGGTGTAAACCTTTTCCCCCAGACTCACCGCCTCAGTCATGCCCGCGTGTGCCGCATCCTGTGCTCCCCCTTTTGCAGCCAATGGCACGCGCATAAAGTTGGTGCGAATATAGTCAACCAGTGAGGCAATTTGCTTCTCGGACAAACGGCCCTTGTGTCCCACCATGGCTGTTCCGGGTCGACCATCGGTGACCGATTTGATCATGCGCTCACGGGTCAACTCCATGGCAGCTTCTGCCGTGGTGAAATCCCGCGGTTTGGGGCTCATGCCGGAACGGGCACGGGTCTGGGCATCGCCTTTGTCTCCATGACAAATCGAGCAATTCTTGAGATAAATGTCTGCCACAGTCTTGCTGGCATCTGCGGCTGAAAGGGAAGCTGACATCACGACGCCACCCACCAACATAGAAATAACCGCTAAAGCACTGAATTTATTCATATAATCTGGGAACCTTTGCTGTGCTGGTCAGGATTGATCATCCTGTTGTAATCAAATATACACTTGGCCAAAACTGTAAATTGTGGCTTAAAATTTCCTTTTACGCTACTCTAAAGCTAGTTAGCATCAGGCCGATAGCCTTGTTTAGACATTGAATTATCTAACCTTTTTCAATGTGTTAACTCTATTATTTCAGGGGATTGGTAGATTGTCACCTACAGCGTGCATCGATTAGCCAATAAGCAGTTAGCCAAACAAGCAGTAGGTGGTACGGTACAGATTTATGGCCTCACATTTGAACAAATTTCCAATTAATATCAAATTCGCATTCATCACAATTATATTGTGCGGCCTTGTCTGGGGCGCCTCAAGCAACAACACTGCCGTGGCTGAAGCTATTGTCGGTGATCCGGTATTGGGGGCTGATGACCCAATCCTGGGCTCGAAACATGACTTCACTGGCCTTAATGACCGAGCAGGTGTTGCCGCCATGACGGGCGTTGCCTTCTCTGATTATGGCTACTCCTGTGTTTACTGCCACATACCCCCGGAAGAAGACGGCTCTGTTCCATCAGACTTTGGCGGCATTGATGGCTGGAACCGTTATGTACCCGCTCTCAGTAGATACCAGCTTTATGACAGCCCAACCCTTGATAGTAAAACCAGCGGCCCCAACCCCATCAGCATGCTGTGCCTTTCATGTCACGATGGCACCATGGCGGTCGACATGGTGGTTTTCAAACCCGCAACATTTGACCCAAGTCAGGACAATGCCATGCACATGCGCATTAATCCTGAAGATAATATTGAAAGCTGCGGTAAATGTCACAATGGCGAAGTTGCACACGATATAACAGTAAAAATGCTCGGAACTGATTTGAGAAATGATCACCCTATCTCAATGCGTTATGCGGGCCTTGAATATAACGATGTTGATTTTCGTGCGCCAGACGGCCCCGATGGATTTAATAACGGTGTTAAACTGTATAATGGTAACGTTGAGTGCATGACTTGTCATAATGTGCATGACCCTTCAAAAGAACTGTTGTTAAGAGCTAACGCCGAGGTCCTATGTTTTACCTGCCACTTAAAATAAAATTTGCGGTATTCGGGTCTTTTGTATTTTCTATCATTTTGCTAACCGGCTGTGCGGGTGGTGATATACAGCGGGAAATGCCTGTATTTGCCTATCCCTCACCTCCCGACAAAGTTCGTTTTTATTATGAACGTTCCATACAC
Source organism: Gammaproteobacteria bacterium (assembly GCA_030613605.1). Lineage (GTDB taxonomy): Bacteria > Pseudomonadota > Gammaproteobacteria > SZUA-152 > SZUA-152 > SZUA-152. Next base: position 2,538 of record JAUWLO010000164.1, read on the forward strand.
AGCAGCTTTGATGTTAAAGAGATCACAGCTAGCGACAAGCTTCGAGCCTTTGCCACCGGCACGCTAGGGACTGCCACGGGTCTGGGGAAACCCTGGGGTGTTGCTGTTTTTCAGGGGCGAATATACGTAACAGACACACTCAAACGCTCCGTATTAATGTTTGATGTGCCTGGTAAAAAATTCAAAATTTTTGGTACGGAAGGTCCCGGTGCCTTACGCAAACCCATCGGTATTGCCACATCACCCACCGGAGAAGTTTACGTTGCCGACAATACGGCCAAACGAATTATCGTTTTTGACAAAGATGGAAACTTCCTGCGCGCCTTCGGTAATAGCAGCATACTTAAACGACCTTCAGGTGTCGCAGTCAGCCCTGATGGCCGCCATGCCTATGTCATTGACACTGGCGGTATCGATACACAGGAACATCATCTTTATATTTTCAATGCGCAGACAGGGGATCTCGAACGCACAATTGGAACGCGTGGCAAGCAAGAGGGTGAATTCAATCTGGCCATGCAGGTCGCCACAGCAAAAGATGGTACCGTTTACGTAACAGACAGCGGCAATTTCAGGGTACAGGCATTCTCAGCCGATGGCAGCTTCAAAATGGCTTTTGGTCAGGTAGGAAGAAAAAGGGGTAACTTTTCCCGGCCCAAAGGTATCGCAACTGATCCAGACGGTAATATCTACGTAGTGGATGCCTCTTTTGGTAATTTCCAGATATTCAACGACAAGGCTCAACTATTAATGTTTATCGGTGAACGTGGAGAACGAAATATGCCTGGTCGCTACATGTTGCCTGCGGGCATCGCTGTTGATGAGGATGGACGCATTTATATTGTTGACCAGTTTCACCGCAAGGTGGATATTTTCAGACCCGCTAGTGTGGAAACCGATAAAGGTTATTTGGGTGGCGAACATCTACCTAAGAAAAAATAAGATGCGGAAACTATCGTTACCTGCACACTGACTGTTTTACAAACTGCTCACTAACACTCTGCTCACCTGATATTAGCGCACCTCTTTAATTTGACTAACAAACGTGACGGCTGGAAATGGCCGTTGCAACTCCTTGCTATAGAAGTTCGACATATACACGCCCTTGCTATAACGAATACGGGCATCAACCGGTAACTCCGTTTTAGGGCCCGCCAGCCAAACCATATTCCCCTGAGTTAACACCTGAAGATAACTGTACATTTCGGTATGCAGGATCTGTTTACTAACCCCTTCATTCGGCAACACCGGTTCATTATTTTTGAGCGCCTGAATACGCGACTGGTAAGCATCCCTGTCCTGGGTACTGCCCCAAAACCCAGGATCTCCTTGCTGATTAATCGAAGCAACTTCAACGCTACGCAAATAGCCATTTCGATTGGTGCCGCCTAACACATAAAAATAACCATTGTGAGCTACAGCATTAAATGTAGCCCTGGCAGCAGTCATCGCTGTTGTTTCCTGCCATGGAGACAACTCACCTGATGGCAGAACACTGGATTTTTCAACACTGTCCAGATATTCCAACCCCGTTAGCCCACCCAGCGCATACAATGTTTTACCATTTTTAGCCGAGGCCAGGCCATAGCGTCCAGTTTTCAGAACACTGGTTTTTTTCCAGGAACGTATATCACCATTGGCCTGGGGTTTGGCCCATTCCACATCAGTTATGCCAACACCCTTATTTTGATCATGTCCGCCGATGACATAAGTATTCCCATTAACTGATTTCACGCTATTCACATAACGAGGTAACAACATTGCCTCGGATGCCATTTGCCATAAACCAACACTGCCATCTTCTGAAATTTTTGCATATTCAACACTGTCCAGAAGCGTTCCACCATAACCGCCAAAGGAGTATAGATAATCTCCGATTAATGCCAGCTTGGTGCAGCGACGTGGCAGAATGGTCTGACTGGATTCCAGCCGCCATTGCCCCAAACTGCCATCATCATTAATTTTGGCACGCTCCACTGACTGTAGGAGATGTTTACCGTTAGGTCCATTACCTCCACCAACAACATAGATATAACCATTACGAACAATGGCTTCTGTAAAACCACGATCCATCACTAATGCAGAACCCATTTTCCATTGGCCAATTTGACCATTAGCTAAAATGGGTGCGTATTCTGTGCTTCGTAAAAACTGCCGACCATCCACACCCGCAATCATATAAATGAAATTATTGTGTACCACCATGGCAGATCCT
>JAUWLO010000252.1 GCA_030613605.1 Gammaproteobacteria bacterium
GCCAGCAATAAGCCTCTCGCCTTTGCCCGGGTTTCCTCAAGTTCAAGCTCGGGTGACGAATCCGCCACAATACCTGCTCCAGCACGAAAATTAATCAATTCTCCACGCTGCACGATTGTCCGAATCAAAATATTCATATCCATACTGCCATCATGGTTCAGGTAGCCCATTGAGCCGGTGTAAGCGCCGCGCCCTTCAACCTCCAGCTCAGCAATAATTTCCATGCAACGTACTTTAGGACAACCGGTAATAGTGCCCCCAGGGAATACAGCTCGAAGCACCTGCCCCGGAGTAACATCATCACGTAACTTGCCGCGCACATTCGATACAATATGGTGTACGTGGGCATAACTTTCCAGTTCCATCAGCTCATTCACCTCAACCGTGCCGGGCACGCAAACCCTTCCGAGGTCATTTCTCTCCAGATCAATCAACATAATATGTTCAGCGCGTTCTTTGGGATGTGTCAGCAACTCTTCCTGTAAGGCTTTATCTTCATTTTCGAGATAACTCCTGGGACGCGTACCCGCTATTGGTCTTGTCTCAACCAAACCGTTAGCCACCCGTACCAGGCGCTCCGGTGAAGAGCTGATTACGGCAGCACCATCAATCAAGGCTAAACCCGCAAACGGTGCCGGGTTCTGCTGGCACAATCGTTGATAGATATTGGCGGGGGATTCTGGCTCAAGCAATTTTCCATGCCAGGCCCTGGAAAGATTCACCTGAAACACATCGCCATCAGTAATGTATTGTTTTATTTTTGATACACCGTTGATGTACCGACCTGAATCATCCTCAGATAATTCAACTTGAACCTGATCCGCTGGCACCGCAGACCTGGATGTTTTGTCAAAGGCCTGCCCAATATCAGAAAAAAGGCTATCAAGTAAATTTTCTCGATCAGACTCCACAACACAAAATGTTTTTCCTTCTACATGATCAATAATGACTGCTGCAGGAATACGTACAGCGTAAGCGGTTGGTAAGCCGTCATCGGAACAAGGCAGATTTAAACTCGGCTCAACCTGTCCAGCTAACTCATAAGCAAGGTACAAAAACCATCCCCCTGAAAATGGCAATGATGTTTGATGAGATTTTCTTTCACCAGCGATCGACCACAACCTGTCAAGTTCATCAAAAAAATCAGAAGGGCGAGGATTAGTTTTAGAATGTTCTAAACGAATAGTTTCTTCTGGAAATGCAAATAAGATGTCGTAACGCGCTGACGATGAGTCTTTTTTTCTGTTTTTTAAAAAGTTTTTGCCGTGCTATTTTTTGCGGTACTATTTTTTGCGGTGCTCTGCAAAAGAAATGGATAGCGTTGCGGATTGACGCGATGTAGCGCCAATAAATCGTGGGGCTGGTCTAAGTGGCGAATATGCGGCATGACTGCCATAAGCCGTGAGGGCTTGTCTTATTCAGGTTTATTCCGGCTTGCGGAATATCAACGTGCCGTTGGTACCGCCAAAACCGAAGGAATTACTCATAACAACATCCATTTTCATTTTACGTGCTTCACCTGGCACAAAATCCAGATCGCATTCAGGATCAGGGTTATCCAGATTGATGGTCGGTGGTGCTACCTGATCACGAATCGCCAGCGCGGAAAATATGGCTTCGATACCTCCGGCAGCGCCTAACAAATGCCCGGTCACTGATTTGGTAGAACTGACCGCCACCTTGTATGCGTGATCACCGAATGCAGTTTTTACCGCCTGAGTTTCACCCAGGTCACCCGCCGGCGTCGAGGTGCCATGGGCATTTATGTAATCCACATCCTCGGCATTGATGCCAGCATTTTTCAGCGCCATTTTCATACAACGTGCAGCACCTTCGCCACCTTTGGAAGGTGATGTCATATGATAAGCATCACCGCTCATACCAAAGCCAATCACTTCAGCATAGATATTTGCGCCTCTAGCCCTGGCAGATTCATATTCTTCCAGCACCACTACGCCAGCACCATCGCTGAGCACAAAACCATCACGATCTTTATCCCAGGGTCTACTGGCTGCTTCCGGGTCATCATTACGAGTTGAAAGTGCACGTGCGGCAGCAAAACCACCCAGGCCCGTAACAGACGTGGCCATTTCCGCTCCACCCGCAACCATTACATCGGCATCGCCATATTCGATCAAACGCGCCGCATCACCAATAGAATGTGTTGCTGTAGCGCATGCAGTAGTAATTGCGTAGTTAGGGCCTTTCATGCCGTAAATAATCGACAAGTTACCCGAAATCATATTGATAATATTACTGGGGACAAAAAACGGTGAAATTTTGCGGGGACTACCATTGAGAATAGAGTTATGACCTTTTTCAATACCGGTAAGACCGCCAATACCGGAACCAATGGCAACACCGATACGCTCGGCATTTTCTTCTGTCACTTCCAGACCAGAGTCACGTACTGCCTGTATGCCCGCAGCAATGCCGTAGTGAATGAAGGGGTCCATTTTCTTTGCATCTTTGGCAGAAATATAATCGGTAATTTCAAAATCACGAACCGAACCGCCAAAACGCACGGAATACTCACTCACATCAAAGTGCGTAAGCGGAGCAATACCACTTTTACCTGCTAACACGTTGGCCCATGAATCCGATACGTTTAAGCCCACAGGGGACACCATACCCAACCCGGTAATAACTACGCGTCTTTTGGTCATGACGAATAAACCTCAACTGAAATCAACACTTAGACTTCCACTAAAATGGTTATCTGCAAAAGTAAAAAGGCCGCAACCACATGCGCGGTCTAGCGGCCTTATTTAACTGAATACCTTTTTGTAAAAAATAGAATCTGATAACAGAATCTACTACAAAAAATCAGTCTTTAGCGTTGGCGTTTATATAATCCGTTGCTTCTTTTACAGTCGTAATTTTTTCAGCATCTTCATCAGGAATTTCAGTATCAAATTCCTCTTCTAATGCCATCACTAACTCTACGGTATCAAGTGAGTCAGCACCCAGGTCATCTACGAAAGATGATTCGCTGTTAACTTCCTCTTCTTTTACACCCAGTTGTTCAACAACGATTTTCTTTACTCGTGCCTCGATGTCACTCATTTCGGATCAATCCTCCCAGTTAATTCTGATGCAGCCA
>JAUWLO010000168.1 GCA_030613605.1 Gammaproteobacteria bacterium
AGAGATTGTTGAGTATGTTGAGACTCAGTCGGGTGTGGCTGAAGTAACACAAGCACCAGAAGTTGAAACAATTTCAGCCTCATCGGTACTCGACGAAGCGGCTATTCAGCAAAGTATGCTGGAAATCGTTAATGAAAAAACTGGCTATCCGGTGGAAATGCTGGATTTGACTATGGATCTTGAGGCCGACCTGGGCATTGATTCGATTAAGCGCGTTGAAATCCTCGGCGCCATGACCAGCAAGTTCCCTGAATTACCCGAGATGGACCAGAATGTACTTTCTGAAATGGGCACACTGGCCGAGATTGTTGAGTACGTAAAAAGCCTGGTACCACAGGACAGTAGCATCAGCAGGGCATTGTCAGAGCAGGCAGAGGTGATCGGTACAGCGGTCAATGATGCCTCTTTTACGACAACGGAAAGTATTGTTGTAAAAAAGTACCTGCCCCGTCCTGATACCCTGGAGTCAGAGCTTAGTGTTACCGGGCGCAGCTGTCTAATCACCGATAATGGTGAAAAAATCACCTATAACACGGCAAAGGCACTACAGGATCTGGGTTGGAATGTGACTGTAATGCAGTTCCCCTCATCACTGGTTGCCAGGCCAGCTAGACTACCCGAAGGTGTTCAAATCGTTAAGTTGGCAACGGCGACCGATGCCGAGCTGGAAAAGACGCTGAATGCTGTTTTCAGTGCTCAGACGCTGAATGGATTTATTCATCTCAGTGCCAGACCTGCGGATAAGGGCAGTAAGATTAAATTCAGTAAACGCGAGATGACCATGCTGAAAATGGTTTTCTTTACTGCCAAATATCTGCAAAATGTTTTGACCACCAAACCGGAGCAGGGACGTAATTTCTTTATCACCACATCTTATATGGATGGTGAGATCGGTACCGCTGGCCACAACCGTTTTGAGTTAAGTCAGGGCGGTTTGAATGGATTGGTGAAAACGCTGAATCTGGAATGGGATGAGATTTTTTGCCGTGCTATTGATCTGAGTCCTGATATTGATGATAACAGGGGCGCTCAAATATTGACCGATGAGTTGTTTGATCCTGATCTTTCTATTATTGAGGTGGGTCATTCCGCTAAAGGTCGTATGACCCTGACAGGTGAAGTGAGAGCGCATGCAGCGCTTGAAACGGCTAATGACAAAATCAGCGAGAGCTCGGTCTTTTTAGTCAGTGGTGGTGCCAAGGGTGTTACCGCTGCCTGTCTTATGCCGCTGGCTGAGTTTTACCATTGTCGCTTTATTCTTGCTGGTCGCGCATCCTATAGTGGCAGTGATCCAGAGTGGGCCAAAGGTTGTAATGACGATACTGAGCTAAAACGTAAAATAATGCAGGCGTTACAGGCAGAAGGTGAAAAACCGACACCTGTTATTGTCAACAAATGTTTACGGGCGATTAAATCTGATCGTGAGATCAGTAAGACCCTGAACCAGATCGCGGCACTGGGTGGCAAGGCGGAATATATCAGTGCCGATGTTACCGATAGTGTTGCATTAAAAGAAAAAGTAGCACCCGCGGTAGCAAAGCTGGGAAAAATCACCGGCCTGATCCACGGTGCAGGTGTACTGGCAGATAAGCCGATTCAGAAAAAAACCGAAGCCGATTTTAATGCGGTATTAAATACCAAAATTGATGGTCTGGAAGCGATGTTGTCGCTGGTCAAAAAAGAGGAGCTGGAGTATCTGCTGCTGTTCTCTTCGGCCGCTGGTTTTTACGGTAATAATGGTCAGTCTGATTATGCCGTTGCCAATGAAATTCTAAACAAAACGGCCTATCAATTTAGACACTACTATCCAGATTGTCATGTGGTCTCCTTCAACTGGGGACCCTGGGACGGTGGCATGGTGACGGCTGAATTGAAGTCTTACTTCCAGCAGCGGAATGTCGAGATCATTCCAATGGCTGAGGGTGTAGAGATTTTTGCCAACGAACTGCATCAGGAACGAGGCGAGACCATCCAGCTACTGGTTGGCAGCTCCATGCGCTCTGATGTGGACAACAGCAATACGCCGTTGCGCACATTTCAGATCAACACCAGGTTGCTGCTGGAAGACAATCCATTTTTAAATGACCATGTGATTGGCGGTAGCCCGGTATTACCTTCAGCAACCGCTCTTTCATGGATGGCTAATATCTGTGAACGGCTTAGCCCTTCTTACCACTTTTTTGAATGTGATAATTTCCAGGTGCTTAAGGGAATCGTGTTTGATAAAGCTCAGGCTGAATCGTATCAGGTTGATGTAAAAGGGCTTTCCAACGATAACAATATCAGCCGTTTCCAGGTGACTATTTCATCAAAGAATAGCAGTGGCAAACAGGTCTGGCACTACAAGGCTGATATACTGGTGGCCAAAGAGCTGCCTGCCGTACCTATGTACACGCAATCAGATTTGAGTGAAACAGAAAACACAACAGGAGAGACCCTGTATAAAAATGGCACACTGTTCCACGGCTCTCTATTTCAGGGTATCGAGAAGGTGATCAACACCTCGATGGAGAAATTAACCCTGCTCTGTAATCTGGATAAAATTAAGGATGTTGAACAGGGGCAGTTCCCCATTAGCTCGATTAATCCCTTTGCGACCGACCTGATGTTCCAGGCGATGCTGGTCTGGGTGAGAAAACATCGTCACCTGGGTAGCCTGCCATTGAAGTTTATGAAGGTGGTGAACTATAAGTTAATTCCAAATAAGGAAGACTTTTATATCTCACTGGATGTGGACTCAACCTCAGAAACCAATATGACCGCTGACGTCATTATCCATGATCAAAATGGGCTTGTTTACTCAAGGGCCTTTGGTGCTGAAGTTACTGTGAGTCCAAGTCTGAACTCTATGTTTACAAAGAAATAGAGCTGTATGGATAAGATTGCAATTATAGGCACCGCCTGCCTGTTTCCCGGGGCGGATACTCCTGAAGCCTACTGGAAAAATCTGCTTGCCAATAAAGATTCCCGGGTTGCTGCCGATGCACAACAGATGGGGCGTGAACCCGCTGACTATTTTAATCCGGCAAAAGATGGTCCAGCCAAAGAGATCAAGGATAAATACTATTGCACGACAGGTGGTTATATTCAGAACTTCCAGTTTGATAGCAAGGGTTATGCCCTGGAAGCTGAACAACTGGATGGACTTGATAATACCTTTCAGTGGGCCCTGCATGTTAGCCGTGAGGCATTAAAAGACTCAGGTTATAGCGAACAGGCCGACAAACTGGCTCGCTGTGGTGTGATTCTTGGCAATCTCTCTTTTCCTACCAAAAAATCAAACCAGCTATTTTTACCGCTCTATCATCAGGCACTGGCCACTCCGTTAAAAGAGCTACTAAATGACCAGAGTCTTGAAATGGGCGCCGGCTCAGTGGGTGCCGGGTCAGAGAAGGATCTGTCTAATGCAGCTTTAACTAATGGCGGCGTTGGCGGTCATCCTGCAACTACCATCAACCAGGCCCTGGGACTAGGTGATGTATCGATGGCACTGGATGCTGCCTGTGCATCATCACTCTATAGTATGAAACTCGCCTGCTCCTATCTGCACTCTCATAAAGCAGACATGATGCTGGCCGGAGCCGTTAGTGCCGCAGATCCCTGGTTTGTCGCTATGGGTTTTTCAACCTTTAAGGCATTCCCCGAAAATGTGATCAGTCGACCTCTGGACAAAAACTCCAGTGGCTTAAATACCGGCGAGGGTGCCGGTATGTTTGTCTTGAAACGTTATGAAGATGCCATACGGGATGGTGATACCATCCATGCTGTGATCAGTGGTATTGGTCTGTCCAATGACGGCAAAGGAAAATTTGTTTTAAGCCCCAATCAGGCAGGTCAGGAGATCTGTTATCAACGGGCCTACAATGATACTGAGATAAATCCAGAAGATGTCGACTATATCGAGTGTCATGCGACCGGAACACCTCTGGGAGATGAGACTGAAATCCGATCTATGGAGGGTTTCTTCGCCGATAAAAATGTCCACTTCACCATGGGCACAGCCAAATCTAATTTTGGCCATTTGCTGACCTCAGCCGGTATGGCAGGCATGCTAAAAATTATTTTGTCGATGAAAAATGATCTGCTGCCTGCCACTATCAATATTCAAACCCCGTTAAGCTCTGACAGTAATACGATTGCCGGTGATAAAATCCTGACGAAAAATAGTTCATGGCCACAGGTTGAAAAATCTGGCCAAAGTCAGCAGAAACAGGGCAGGCAAAGCAAAAAGGTGGCAGCCATCAGTGCCTTCGGTTTCGGTGGAACCAATGCACATCTGGTGATGGAAGAGCATCTTCCGCTTGATAAAAAAGAGCAGGCAAAAATAACGAAACAAAGTCTCGGCAAAAGACAAAGTCAGACAGCCTGTGCTGTCTCTATTGTGGGTATGGGTGCCTATTTCGGCCAGAGCAAATCGTTGTCTGAGTTAGAAGAAACCATCTACAAATCCAGACGGCTACAGAGGGCCTTACCAAAAGAACGTTGGCAGGGTATAGAAAACGATGCCAATTTATTGAAAAAGTTTGCTCTTGATACGCCAGCTGCCACTAATAATAGTGCCGCCCCGCAGGGTAACTATATTGATCAGTTTGATTTTGATCACCTCT
>JAUWLO010000199.1 GCA_030613605.1 Gammaproteobacteria bacterium
ATGAACGTTAGCGTGTTCGCTTATTCCAGTCCCAGCTTTTTCAGCCGGTAACGCAAAGCACGGAAGCTGAGCCCTAGCAGTTTGGCTGCGGCGGTTTTATTGTGTCTGGTTTGCTCCAGCGCTTTTAGTATCTCGCGCTTCTCGATTTCTCCGAGATGATCTTCCAGATGTATTTGCCCCGAATCCAGTGGGCCGGGTATAGGTGGTATTTGGCTAGCCCCCGGTCTTTGTTCAGGCAGGTGCAGGTCTTGCGCCCGAATCGTGTTGTTTTCACATAAGGTCATTGCACGTTCGAGGATATTTTCCAGCTCTCGTACGTTGCCTGGGAAAGGGTACTGGCTCAGGGAATCCATAGCTTCAGGGCTCAGGACTGGTTTTTCCAGCTTCATTTGTTTGGCCAGTTTCTGCAGCGCATGTTCAGTCAATACTGGAATGTCTTCAATGCGCTCGCGTAAGGCCGGAACCGGTAGCTGAATGACATTGATACGATAAAAAAGATCCTGTCGGAACTTCCCTTCTTCTACCAGTTGGCCAAGGTCTTTATGGGTGGCGCTGAGAATGCGCACGTCAACGGATTGTTCGTTAGCTTCACCAACGGGCCGAATCGCTTTTTCCTGGATGGCACGAAGCAGTTTCACCTGCATGTGCAGGGGCAGATCAGCCACTTCGTCCAGAAACAGAGTGCCACCATCAGCGGCCTGAAACAGACCCGGCTTGTCGGCCATGGCACCGGTAAAACTGCCTTTTTTGTGGCCAAAGAATTCACTTTCCATTAACTCGTCCGGGATGGCGCCACAGTTTACCGGGATAAAGGGATGATTGGCCCGAGGCCCCTTGCTATGGATAAGACGAGCCACCAGTTCTTTACCCGTGCCAGATTCGCCGCTGACATAAACAGGTGCCTGACTGCGTGCTACCTTGGCAATAGTGGAACGGGTTTGTTGCATCAGGGGGGAATCGCCCAGCAATTCTTCACGTGAACGGCGATCCAGCTGGGGATGGCTTTCAGATACCTTGAGCGCGGTATTAACCAGATTACGCAGGATTTGCAGGTCCACCGGTTTGGAGACGAAATCAAAGGCGCCAGCCTTGAGTGCCTTAATAGCCCATTCCATGTTGCCATGGGCGGTGATAACGGCCACCGGAGTTTTGGGATAATTTGTTTGTATATGTTCCACCAGTTCCACACCATTGCCATCGGGCAGCTTCATGTCGGTGAGACACAAATCAAACTTATACTGGCTCAGCAATTCCCGTGCTTCGCCCAGGTCAGCTGCGGCCTGGGTCTCAATATTCATCCGACCCAATGTCAATTCGAGTAATTCGCGAATGTCCGGTTCGTCGTCAACAATGAGTGCATGGGAAGGCGGTGTCATATTTTTTTGAATCGTTCCTGTTTTGAATTTTTCTATGCGGAGTTCTCGTCGAATTCTATACGAAAACAGCTGCCACCGGTGGGTACGGGGATATAGCTTAGCCTGGCGTTATTGCTGGAGCATAGCTCACTGGAAATATAGAGCCCCAGTCCGGAGCCGCTTGAGCCGGTAGTAAAAAAAGGTTCAAAAATATGCTGGGCGATAGAGGGTTCAATGCCAGGGCCGTTGTCGATGACATCCTGAACAGGTTTGGTTGAATGTGGCGCCAGGCTGACATTAATCTGAAGTCTGGCCTGATTGGGAATATCGACACTGTACCGCAGACCATTTTGGCATAAATTCCACAGTACCTGGTGCAGATGCGTGGTATCCATAAAAATGCTGATGTCAGTGGGTTCAATACTGATGCGAATATCATTCATATCGCAACCCTGACTTTGAATGAACTCTCTGCTGAAGCTGGCCAGCCAGTCCTCCAGCGGGATTTGTTCCGGTACAGAACGGTCTCGCCGACTCAGCTGCAGCACATTTTCAATAATATTGTTTACCCGTAATGTATTGGTGTGGATGATTTCCAGTAAGCGTTTGTTTTCGGGATTCTCTTCGGAACCTTCAGCCAGTAATTGTTCGGCATGGCTAATGGCCCCCAGCGGATTGCGTATTTCATGGGCAATGCTAGCGGTAAGTTGACCCAGAGATGCCAGTTTCATCTGTTGAGCCTGTTGCTCCATGCGAACCGTGTCTTCCAGAAAAATCAGTGTGCCGGCGCGAGCATCGGTACCCAGAGTTGTCATCTTGGGTAACAGATCCACCGTACCGGCAGAAGGTTTGAAGGCCTCAGGTTTTGTGCGCTTGTCAGCGAGCCAGCTGGATAACTGTTCGGCCAGTTCTGGTGAAACAGTACTCAGACTTTTATTGCTGGTACCGCCCATGGTGGGGAGACCTAACATGTGCCATGCCGATTCATTCATGAGCCGAATGCGATTATTGGCATCCACCACGATAATGCCGGATTGCATGCGTTGCAGAACATGCTGATTAAGTTGAGCAAGGTTGGCCAGGTCGACGCCGCGTTGTTTTGCCAGTTCCTCACTTTCACGAATACGTGTTGATAATACGTGTGCCAGAAAAGCGGTCGCAAACAGGGTGGCCCCCAGTATGCCGGCTTGAGTGAAACCGGCTTTCATATCGGGGTGAAACGCAACGTAAACCTGTTCGCCCAGAATGGCGATAGCAGCAATCGCAGCAAGTAGATTGGCGGCACGGCCACCGAGAATCAGACTGTTGCCGGCAATGGCAACCACTATCAGCATACCCAGGCCTGTTTCTATGCCGCCACTGGCGTGCATTAACAAGGTTAGTACGATGGTATCGAGAAGAGCCAGGCTATAGGTTAGTGCTTTAAAGCCTACCCATCGGCCATGGATAATAACGCTGGCGCTGAGGGCGGCCACAAGATAAGAAATGCTAGCGACCTGAAAAAGTTCGGGATTAAATGAACCGAGCAGGGGCAGGAAGGTAGTGAATAAAAAAGAGCCAACAAATATTGCGGAAAGAATGAGACGGTAAAAATTTAAATATTCCAGCGGACGCCAGATGCGTTCTTTATCCATGCCAGGTAAATCATAGGGTGTGGCTATTGGGGTAGGAGTGATATCAGGCACAGTGGCTCGCTATTTGGATTTGTGACTGGCAGTCAGGCTGACTACCGTTATCTAGGTGCTTAACACTTAATCAGCGCGGCATTAGGTACTGCATTTGTTACTACAATAGTATCGGCCATTTTTGCGTAATGCTTCAGCTTTAGGAACGTGCAGATCGCAGCGATGGCAGGCCACCGTATCTGAATAAACGGGGGCTGAACGGGCCGATGAAGGACTGTTTTTATTGATGGGTGTCTTTTGCCGCCGGGTTTCAATTAAGCGGCGCAAAATCACCACAGCCAGCCATACGGCAAGACCAATAATTAACCAGCGAAAAATTGGCATGGTTTGATTATACGCCGCTGCGCGTAAGCTAGCGAATTACTCCATCAAGCAAGTTAAGTAAATCAATACAGCTTGTATGTTTAACAGCTGTTCCGCATAAAAATCCACTTTGAATCGATGTCTCTGATTTAAGCGTCTGTTAAGGAAAGTTTAAGCTGGCATTAAGCTTCCTCTGCTGTAATTACCATCAAGCAAAAAACAAATTGCTCAAACTTGAAAACGGAATTAATCAGAGGAGAACGATCATGGAAACCACAATCCAGAAAACAGAATTGAATACTGCATCACGGGTACGCCGCATTGCTATTGGCAGTATCTTTATTGGAATTGTTATGAATACGGCGGGGCCGCTGGGCTATCTGGCGGTGCTGCCATTATTGGCAATTTACCCCATTTTGACCGGCCTGTTTGGAGAGGATCCTATTGATGGTTTGTTGGCTAACTGGAAAGGTGGGTTTGAGGGTGAATGCCTTCGACCTTCGAGCCGAGTAGCCTTGCTTGCCCTGGGTGGGGTGGCTATCGGTGTGATGATGCTTAGCCCCGAAAACGTGGGCATACGTGCCGCGCTCGCCCTGGCAGCAGT
>JAUWLO010000213.1 GCA_030613605.1 Gammaproteobacteria bacterium
CCCAGATGTTTTGCCAGCCTCCCACCTTTGAGGCATGAGATAGCCGCACGCACATTATTTATCGCTGCAATATCAAGCCCACTGCCCAATAACCATTCATTAAGCTTTTGTAAATCGGCCAGGCTCACCCCGCCTGGCAAAGATTCGACCAGCGAAGATGTGCCGCCAGAAATTAAAAATACTAAAGTACGTGACAGTGGCTGATGATCGATAAAAGACAACAGCGCTTTTCCAGCAGACAAACTATTTTCATCAGGAACAGGATGTCCCGCCTCTATACACGGGATGCCTTTCTCTATTCCAGCATTAGCAACGTTCTGTATATCACCACAGTGACCGCTTTTAGTAATGATTAACCCAGCATCCAACTGCGTACCCAGGGCGGCAATAGCCCCGCTCATCATACTGGCAGCCGCTTTCCCTATAGCCACAACGGCAATTGGGCCCTCCAAAGCGTATTGCTTCAACGATTTGCACACGCAAAACTTACCTTGCACTGACTCCAGTGCAGCGTTATATATTTCTAATAGATGTTGGCGCTGATTTTCCAAAATCTCTTTCTTGCTGGGGTTTAAGGTGAACGGTATGCTTGTATTATCAAAACATAGAATTCAACACAACCAAGATATTTTAGTATCTGTCAATAATAAGATGATTTTGCCATGCAATGCGAACAATGTGGATTTGAAAACCCCAAAGGAATGAGGTTCTGTGGCCAATGTGCCACACCACTTAATCGCCTGTGCCCAAACTGCGGATCAAACAATCCGCCCAATTTCGAATTCTGTGGGCAATGCGCCCACAGCCTGACGAATGTACAGTCAACCAACAATGTCAATCCAGCCAAAGTCTCCCAGCAAACTTCTGGTAAAGAAGATGCTGAACGTCGCCAGTTAACCGTACTGTTTTGTGACATTGTTAATTCATCAGCATTATCAGCAAACATCGACCCCGAAGACTTGCGTGATATTATGCGAGATTATCGCGCCACCTGCAGTGAAGTTGTGGCACGTTATGACGGCCACGTTGCCCAACATTTGGGTGACGGTATCCTGGTTTACTTTGGTTACCCCCATGCACATGAAGATGATGCTCGCCGTGCAGTATATACAGCACTCGAAATCATCGAACGAATCCAGCAATTCAACTTTGCAGTAGAAAATAGCAAAGATATTCAGCTGGCTGTTCGTGTAGGCATACACACAGGCCTTGTTGTGATTGGCGAGATTGGAGGGGGTGATAAACGCGCATTGGCACTGGGTGAAACACCCAATATCGCGGCTCGTATTCAGGATCATGCCAGCACAAACACGCTAATCATCAGCGCGGCTACTCACAAGCTTATTGGTGAAGGTTTTGATAGTGACTCGATTGGTGATATATCACTCAAAGGGTTCTCTCAAACTCTTGAACTATTTCAAATCATAAAAGTACGTGATCAACATAACAGACTAACAGCGGCCCGCACATTAAGTCGTACAAAACTGGTGGGACGCGACCAGGAAACCAGCCTGCTGCTGGAGAAACTGGAACAGGCCAGGAAGGGTGTGGGCCAGGTAGTCCTGCTGAACGGAGAACCCGGCTTAGGAAAAACCCGCATGGTGCAGATGATTTGTGAAAACACCCCCGAAGATCAATGTACCTTGCTTGAATGTGCTGGCACCCCCTACTACCAAAATAGCTTTTTACACCCCATTATCGAAATGGTAAGTCGGGCTATTGGGGTTGATGATAATATTTCTGATACTGACAACCTTTCACACATTGAGAAAACCGTTGCCACATTAGGAATGAATTCTGATGTGGCAGTACCTGCACTGGCAGATTTACTGTCAATACCTGTATCTTTACCTCTGGAAAATAATAGCTCCTCGGTAAAAGAGTCCACACCCCAGCAGAAAAAACGATTAATCATGGACATATTGGTGGAGACACTCCAGTCCATGGCGAGACAGCGTTTTGTATTGCTCATAGTTGAAGATCTTCAGTGGCTGGATCCATCAACTCTAGAACTACTTTCACAGCTTGTCAGCCAGTCAGGCCTGACCGATATATTCGCCCTGTTTACATATCGCAGCGAATTCCATCCGCCGTGGCAAAACCAGGCAAACCTGACAACCATTACCCTTAATCATTTAACACAACAGCAATCAGGAAAGCTAATAAGACAGCTTAGTAGGCGGAAAACCCTGCCCGTTGACGTTTTTTCTGAAATCATTAAAAAAACCGACGGCATTCCCTATTTCATAGAAGAGCTTACCAATACAGTATTGCGTTCAAATATTTTAATAGAAAAAGAAACCCACTACGAACTCAGCAAACCCATGAAAGAACTGGGTATTCCATCGTCTCTGCAAGATTCATTGATGTCGAAACTGGACAGCCTGGGGAAAAACAAAGGACTGGCTCAACTATCCTCCGTACTTGGTCGGGAATTCGATTATGAATTACTGAGTGCGTTAACAGCTCGTAATACAAAAAGCCTGCAAACCAGCCTGAACCAACTAATCAACGCCGAATTATTTTTCCAGCGGGGAAAGCCTCCAAATTCACAGTATAGCTTTCGTCACGCCTTACTACGTGAAACCGCATACCAATCTCTACTCAAACGCACCCGCCAAAAGTACCACCAGCGTGTTGCAAGCTTGTTGAAAGATAATTTCCCTGGCACTTTGAGCGAAAACCCTGAACTCATGGCTTATCACTGCACAGAAGCAGGGGATTACATCGAAGCGGTTAATTATTGGTTAGAGGCAGGCCAGCGAGCAATTAAACGTTCCGCAAATCTGGAGGCAGTTGCACTTCTAACAAACGGCCTGATGATTATAGATAAACTTCCAGACACTAACCACAGGCAAGCGATTGAACTGGAACTTCATACATCATTAGGGCTTGCTGTCACCATGTGCAAAGGTTATGCCGCCCCCGAAGTAGAAAAATCGTATGCCCGCGCAAAAGAACTATGCGATAACATTGATGACGTTAATGCTATTTTTCCTGTTTTATGTGGACTTTGGGAATTTTACATTGTGAGGGCAGAACACGACACCGCCCATAACATTGCCGCTCAGTTAAAAAAAATGGCTAATCAATCGAAATCATCTGGGTTCACTTATGAAACAAAAAGGATCATGGGTACAAGTTATTTTTGGCGCGGCCAACTTAATGATGCTCTGCAACATTTTTCTCTAAATGAAAAACCTGCACATGAAGGTTACCAGTCTAACAAAAAACAAATGCCGCATTGCCAGGATGCGAGGGTAGCCACGCTTGCAAATGCCTCTTGCACTCTTTGGCTACTTGGTTATCCTGACCAGGCGCTTGCAAGGGCACAGCAAGCATTAAACCTGGCTAAACGATTAGCCCACCCTTTTAGCCAGGCCTACGCCCTTCAGTTTCTCGCAACGGTTCATCAGCTTCGCGGTGATCGACAATCCGTCAACCAATATGCTGAGGCGCAGATTATTTTAAGTAATACTTACGGCTTTCCATTCTGGAAAGCGATTGGAACCATGATGCATACATGGGCAAACAAAAATGAACATCCAGCTATAGATTCCTGCTCGAATTTCCAGAAAAGTCTGGAAGAATATGAAGCGTCAGGCAATAAACTTGCCCGCTCATACTTTCTTTCACTACTGGTTGATTTGCAGCGCGATGCCGGATTATTTGATTCGGCAATAAAAACAATCGATACCGCACTGCATGAAACAGAAAAAACGGGGGAAAAATACTTTACTGCTGAGCTTTT
>JAUWLO010000118.1 GCA_030613605.1 Gammaproteobacteria bacterium
GCCTTGGTAACGCCGGTTAATCGCTTGCCGTGGCGCTCAAACACCTGAACATTCAGCTCCTCCTCCAGCAACCGAATTTGGGTACTGATGCCGGACTGGGCAGTAAACAAACGTTCAGCCGCTGTGGTCACATTCAGCCCTCGACGGGCAACTTCACATATATAACGTAGTTGTTGCAGTTTCACCCTGTATCATCCTTTTCTTTTTTACCTTGTAACCTACCTGATGAGGTTAACGTGTGTTTTGACACGTAATTCAACCGTGTTCTTCCGCCTCAGCCAAACCCCAGAATACAACCCAAAAAGCTGATATACGAATGTCTGATATAGCGGGTACTAATCCCTATATCGTCACTTTACCGAAAAACTGTGATTATTATCTCAATTTCTGAATACAGGGGTATAGGGCGTTAATAACAGGCCGCCATAGTTTGCATCCAACAACGTTGGCACAGTGAACTCAGCCCCAAAATACCTAATTTTGTTATTTATTCAGACACAAGGAAGATCATTATGAATCAGCCCGCCAAATACATAAAAACAGCCCTGTATGGCCTCATGCTTGGCTCAATCGCTTTCAGCGCCCATGCAGACTCCTATGATGACGGGCTGGTGGCCTATGCCGTCGGTAATTATGCTAAAGCAGGCCAATATTTCATCACTGCCGCCGTACAGGACAGCCCTGGTGCAGAACACATGCTGATGCGCCTGTTTACCGAGGGAAAGTTACAGACGTCAAATCTGGAGGGTGAAACGCTCAAGTGGACTCTAAAAGCGGCTGAAAGTGGCATTAAACAGGCGCAATTTGAACTGGCCGAAATATATGCAAAAAAACAGGGCAATGTGAAAGACGCCGTTCAATGGTATCGCCTGGCAGCTAACCAGAATCATCCTGATGCATTTTTTGAGCTTGGCGAAATCTACAGACAAGGTGCTGAAAATGTGGGGGCAGATTCGCGTAAAAGCGCCCGCATGTATCAAATTGCTGCTTCCGAATTTGATGTCTACGCTCAACAGGGCAATTCTAAATACCAATACGCCCTCGCGGGGATGTATCAACACGCCAAAGGTGTCAGCAAAAATATGAGGCTGGCCATTAAATGGATGGGGAAATCCGCCCAACAGGGTCATACCATAGCCCAGCTTGATCTCGGTCTCCTTTATGCGAAAGGTGATGACGTTCCTCGCGACATAAAGCAGGCTAAATACTGGTTAACACTCGCTGCTGCTCATGACAGGGATCCCGCAGGTGCTTCAGCAACGGCCGTGCTGGCAGAACTCAATCGGAGTGAAAACGCCAGACTCGCATACGCTTTTTAAGAACTGAAAGTGTAAGGCCTGACAATAGACAATGTTTCAGAATTGCATCACCTAATCCCCTATCAACAATGCTCGGGTGCTTGATATTTGTGCCTGCGCACTGGCTAACGTCGCAGGAATAATTTCCTCGTCAAGCCCGGTTAACTCCCAGGCCACTGGCTGAATCCTGGGGGCATGGTATAAATCGGTCGTATCAAGCACCGCCATTTTTGCAATACTATTAGCAATGTGAACAATCGCTGCTTCAACACGATGTTCTTTTGCCCAACCAGGATTATGATGGTAGGCGATACACTCCTGTAAATTAACCG
Source organism: Gammaproteobacteria bacterium (assembly GCA_030613605.1). GTDB lineage: Bacteria > Pseudomonadota > Gammaproteobacteria > SZUA-152 > SZUA-152 > SZUA-152. Next base: position 1,631 of record JAUWLO010000118.1, read on the forward strand.
GTAAAGACCATCGGAGCGCCAAACCACCGCCAACCTCTGCATGATCAAAGCCGAACAGCTCACGCTCGGCGTCCTGTATCTCCACCCCTCCCGGCCCAGCCTTGCATGATTCCAGTGCTCTACGAGATAATTCTGGCTCGCGATTGTACAATACCAGTTCCCCAATATCATGAAGCAGGCCAGCAACAAAAACTGCTTCACGTTGACGCCGCAAACAATCCATTGCTAACGTACGCGCGCATAATGCACAATAAATGCTGTGTTCCCAAAAACTTTGCATGGATACCAGGGTATTCGGAATACCCTGAAACGTTTTGATAGCCGCCGATGCCAGAGAGATATCACGCACCTGCTTTGTACCCAACACCGTTACTGCGCGTGTAACCGTATCAATTTTGGTGGTAAATCCATACATCGGACTATTGGCAATACGCAGCAATCGAGCCGTCAGAGCTGCATCCTGATTAATTACTCGCCCCATATCTTCAGCAGAACATACCGGGTCATCGACCATTTCGTTAAGACGAATACAAACAGCTGGCAATGAAACCAGTGGAGCCACATCATTAATAATTTTTTCCAGCTGCATAGTTATTTTATTATTAGCTACCCTGCGTTAGTTACCCTGCGGTCTCTTCAGAACCAGGAAACTGTGGTGCATATTTCTGAATCCACTCCATAGCCGCCTCTTCACCGCTCAATTTCCGCCCTTCTTTTTTCAACACATCCCGCCTGTATTGTTCAATATGACAAACTTGCTCAACCATTCGCGCACGAAACATATCATTTTTATCCAGAAATTTTATACCGACTTCGAAATGGTTATTTTCAGGATGACACCACGAAACACGACCCACGGCCTGAAACATCGGCTGAATCAGGGGAATTTTAATACTAATGACCGCACCAACCGTTAAATTATGCCTTGAAATAAATGAAAGCCCACCAAAACTGACATTTTTTAAATGCTCGCCACCTTCTGTAACTAACTCTTCCAAATTAAAATCGATCGTGATGCTCGACGGATGGCGGATAAAATTTCGCATAGTAAGCCTGACTATTTACCTAATTATTTTCAATTGTCACATCTATCCGCGCTCAAATTCTACTATGAAGAGTAGCTTCTTATTTTAGTAAGAGCTAGTCTGCCCAAAGTAACCCCTGTAAAAGTTTCATAAAGCAGGCGCGCTACGGCAAACTACCTAAAACTGAAGGGTATAGGGCGACTATTTATGCATCACATTATTCTAATAACAAAAATCATGGCATTACTATCAATGTGTCTGGCGCCACTATCCAACCTGTTGGCTGAAGAAACCATTACCACTCATAATCAGACAAAAGCAACACAGATTAAAAAAAACCAGGCCAGTCAAAACCAGGCTGTCATATTAATGTATCACCACTTTGGTGTTGACAGGCACCCGTCGACCAACATCCGACTGGAACAATTTGAAGCGCATCTTGATCACCTTTCTCAAGCAGGTTATCAGATATGGCCATTAGCAAAGGTCGCTGATTACATTAGAAAAAAACAGCCCTTCCCGGCACGAATCGTAGCCATCACCATCGATGATGCCTATTTGTCTGTTTATACTGAGGCATATCCCCGGCTGTTAAAAAAGTCCTGGCCATTTACCGTCTTTGTCGCAACAGATGGTGTTGACCGCCGTTATCCCTCATACATGACCTGGCAACAAATGCGTGAAATGCAAAATAATGGCGTGACCTTCGCCAACCACTCGGCAAGCCATGATTATTTGATCCGGAAAAAACCAGGTGAAAATGATCAACAATGGGAAGGCCGCATCACCAGTGATATACAGCGCGCGCAGAAACGACTAAAAATAAAATTAGGCAGGGCGCCTAAACTCTTCGCCTACCCCTATGGAGAATACAATACAGCTCTCGCTAATATCGTAAATAAAATGGGCTACATAGCCTTTGGCCAACATTCTGGACCGGCTGGCATTAATGATGATACACGGGCACTGCCGCGTTTTCCTATGGCGGAAAAATTTGCCGGACTAAATGACTTTAAACTAAAAATAAATAGTCTCGCACTTTTTATTGAAAAACAGACACCCTGGGAACCATCGGTTGACCACAACAACAACCCGCCAAAGCTGTTAATCAAACTGGCATCTCAGAAAGACATAAAACTTGATCAATTAACGTGTTTTGTTTCCGGCCAGGGGCGTGTTGCAGTTAAGTGGCTGAATGGTCAAAAAACACAATTTTCCGTACAAGCAACGGCACCTTTACCCACTGGTCGTAGCCGTTATAACTGCACAGTTCCATCGTCTGAAAATGGAAGGTTCTACTGGTACAGCCATTTGTGGATCTTATTACCAACTAAAACCCCACCAACCGGACCATCGCCGATCAAAAAATCTCCGGCTCAAATTTAACGTAAACAGGAAAACTTCTGGTTATTTACGAGAAGGTTTTGCGCCAAGTCTGGCTACAACCAGCTGAGGTTCAACATGGTCATGATTAACGCTAGTCAAAAAAGCAATATGGCGGCTATTAATCATGCGCTGTACGTCAGCAACGTATTTTTCACCGCGTTGTGAGTAACGATGAAGATGTACGACCAGCTCTTCTGCCTGTAAAGAATTTCCTTCCGCACGAAGCATGGCTCGCGCCTGCCGGAATTCTCCATAAGCATGACCGATATTCAGGTTGCGCATATAGGATCGCACTGAGTCACGCAAGGTAGGAAAGCTTGCGACATAGTGAGTGGCATTCGAATCGCGTTTTGAGGGTTCCAGTCCTTTACTGCGTTTGAATGTCCATTGACCAAACAGGCTGTTGCCTTCTAGTGCGAATCGTGAGGTTCCCCAACCTGTTTCTATAGCCGACTGGGCTAATGCCATAGCAGGTGGAATTTCATCTAACCGGTTCAAAAGTTTGGCTCTCACACCGGGATCCGTTAAATCACCATGAACACGAAGCTTTTTTGCCAAACTCTTGAGCCAGTTATGCATGACCGAACCTTGAGCAGGCGGCTCACTTTCAAATAACAACTGGGCTAATTCGCGCTGTTCTCGAATGCGGCGATTTTCAATCAGCACAATAGGCAACAAAGCACGTAAAAAAAGATTTTGGCGTTTTTTACGGTCCTGAATTTTTGCAAAATCACCGGGCAATTTAGTCAAAATCAGAGGGGGGACAGTTTGCTGATCAGTGGGCGGCCATTCATATCGCTCAACCTCAAAGATTTGATCCAGCTCCTGCGCTGTACTGGCCTGAAAATTCCTGACGCTAAGGTTACCGGCCTCAGAAATGACACGGTAATTTGTCGTTATAAGCGAATCATGAAAAGAGCTTTGCCCGGCAATCAAAATCGCGGCAAAGCCCACCAGGGACAGGAACCCAAAGCCCACCACTGCAATATTAGATGCCATAGAGGATGCCATAGAGGATGCCATAGAGGATGCAACAGAGGATGCAACAGAGGATGCAACAGAAAACACAGTAGATTTTTTGGGGGTCTTTTTAACCACTACACATATCCATTTAGTGTGCTATTTCCTGATCCAGGGCTGCATTTAGCCACAAACAAGCATTTGTGCCAACTAATTGAAAGATGAGCATATTTTAACCCATTTATGCTGAAAATCCGAACAATATAGGCTACACCTTATCTTACCCAACTCTCTAATAATAAAAAGCGGCCCTAACACCATGATTTAAAGCGATATAACGCTGTAGAAAGCAATACTGTGGACGCCAACATACGTAGATATTGTAATTTGGCAGCGTTTTTTGCGTCTCTGAGGGTATCAATAATGTGAATACATCACTAAATATCACTGCATTATCAACGATAATTAGCGGGTAACAAATAAAAATGAGAACAAAGTGAACCCTTTCAACTGGCTAAGCAGAAAAATTACCCACTGGCTAGTCCATGAGCATGAAGTCTCTGGCATACCACAGTGTGACTTTGACCGTCTCAGTTTTGAGATACGGCCCTGTGATGTATTGCTGGTGGAAGGCCGGGCTCGTATCAGTGAGGTGATCAAAAGTTATACGCAAAGCCAGTGGACTCATTCGGCTTTATATATTGGTCGACTGCATGACATCGAAGACAAAACTACCCGTGAACATGTTAGCTGGTTATATGATGGCGACCCCAATGAACAACTCATCATCGAGCCCTTGTTGGGCCAGGGCACCATCGTCAGCCCTCTGAATAAATATGCGAAAGAAAATATTCGCATCTGCCGGCCCAACACCCTCTCCCGGGCGGATTCAGAAAAAGTCGTCAATGTTGCCGTCCAGCACCTCGGGCGCGATTATGATGTGCGACAACTTCTGGACCTCGCACGTTTTGTATTTCCCTACGGTATATTGCCGCGTCGCTGGCGCTCCAGCCTGTTTGAACACAATATTGGCATACCAACACGAACGGTATGTTCCACCATGATTGCCGCAGCATTTGCCTCGGTTCATTTTCCCATATTGCCGGTGATTCATCGCGAGGAAAATGGCACCCTCAAACTATACATACGGAATACAAAACTTTTTGTACCCCGTGATTTTGACACCTCACCTTATTTTGAAATCATCAAATACCCCCTGCTAGGTCTGGATGATATCGCTGTTTATCGTCAGTTACCCTGGGACACAGAAGGCTTGATATGTGACAGTGAACATGAATGTTACATACCAGGCATCGATGGAATTACACAAGTCACAATTAACGGGTCAAACAGTGAATCAGCATCGGCAACCAAAGCAGGCATTACTGAAAAGGTCTCACCTGAAAT
>JAUWLO010000085.1 GCA_030613605.1 Gammaproteobacteria bacterium
CAGACCGGAAATTTCGCCGGATACATTTACATCAATCAGGCGCAGCGTTGGGCGAAGGTAATAGACAGGATCACCACTGGGCCCCGTTTGGCCCATGGGTTGATGGACTGATTTGCGCAAATCAAAATCGATAGTGAAGTCCAGAATCTCGCCATCAGCCACATCAAACGAGCTGACTAGCTTAAGTCCGGTTTGTGCACCGCTGGGGATATTCAGCTCATAATCAGCACCATCGATGCGGATATAAGAATCCATGACGCCATCAGCTACGGCATTTACCTTCAGGCGAATCCAGGAATAGTGCCCCACATCAAGCTCCAGACGCTCTAAAAGCGACTCACGCAATCCATCTTGCAGCGCCAGTAAATCGATGGTTTTGGGAGAGGCATAGTCGACATCAATCCTCCCACCATCACCCTGTATTGTGACTCCGGTAAATTCCACGACAACCTGCTGTGCACCATCTACAGGGGCATCGGTAATCGAGAGCGCAAGAGTGCCGGTACCATTGCCAGTCTCACCACCACAGGCCACCAGCCACAGCGCCGACATCAATAACAAACCAATTCGCGATTTCTTGTTAACACTTGATACAGCCATTCCATTCTCCACTATCGAAACAGAGTTTAATTTCTGCCTAAATTATAACCAATCGTACAAGTGGGATGAATGCTTATCTCTGTAATTGCAGTCCTTATCAGAATAAAGAATATAAGAAGAGGCTGCAGAATACTCCATTAAACCATTTAAAAATTGTGCCTTTGTAAGACAACCTCTTTGGGTCACCTAATTCGACTCGCTCAATGTCAGCCCGAACTGGTACAACGGCTTTTTCCGAATACCCGTAATTTTCGCTGCCAGCGCACTGGCCTGACTGAGGGACAACTCTTCCAGTAATATCTTGAGAATACGTTGAGCCTCTTGCTCATTTGAATGGTTTGCCTCGGCTTCCAGTCCCTTTACCAGCAACACCATTTCTCCCTTTTGCTGGTCTGGATCATTCTTTACCCAATCCAGCAAATTGCCAACAGCATCGCCTTTAATGGTCTCAAAAGTTTTGGTGAGTTCACGGGCCAGGACTACGTGTCGATCTGCCCCAAACACCTCGACCATGTCCGTCAACGTGTCCAGTATGCGGTGTGGTGCTTCGTAAAAAATAAGGGTGCGAGATTCCGCAGCCATAACTTCCAGTCGCTTTTTTCGTGCCGTGCCTTTGGATGGCAAAAAACCCTCGAATACAAACCGATCCGATGGCAGGCCCGCCGCGGATAACGCTGCCAACATAGCGCTGGCGCCAGGTATTGGCACCACTCTGAAACCCTGCTCGTGAGCAAGGCGCACCAGATGAAACCCTGGATCACTAATCAGTGGAGTGCCTGCATCAGAGATAAGGGCCACACTTTTTCCCTGCGCCAGTCGCTGCACCACATCCGGGGCTCGATCACGTTCATTATGGTCATGCAACGCCAGTATTTTGCTGGTGATTTGGTACTGCTGTAACAGGCGCCCGCTATGACGGGTATCTTCTGCAGCAATAATATCCACAGCCGCCAGCACCTCCAACGCACGCTGACTGACATCGGCCAGGTTGCCAATAGGGGTTGCTACAACGTACAGGACTCCCTTATCAACCGACGCTTTGCCTTGTTTTTCAATTTCTGTAGCGTTGTTGTTTGACACTTCGGTACCTCATCCACATACTTTCCAGTTCATGTTAAATCTATCACAAAGCTTTCTGCAGCTCAGGCCTTCTCTGTTCAGACCATACCACCGGCTGCGCCGTCTGATATCCATCAGTCTGCTCACTGCCCTGCTCGCCAGTTGCGCCACCGGTCCCCGTGCACCGGTTGAAGATATTGACCTGGAACCGGAGGATCGTCTCAGCAAGCTTGAGCAAGCGGTAAATGACGGGCAATTCCTGGACGCGGCGCTGGCCTATTCCAAGCTGGCTTCAACAAGCCAGCAACCTGAGAAGAACCATTACTCTCTGCGCGCGGCTGAATTACTGATGGATGGTAACTATGTACCCCAGTCACTCCAGTTAATGAGTGAGATCGATGGTTCCACCTCAAGCCAGGATATCCAGCTACGTTTATCCCTGCTGGCCGCAAGAATAGGCGTGGCTCGCCAACGGCCTGAAGACGCCTTGAAGAAACTGGAAACCATCAGTTCTTCGCTGGAGGAACAAACAGTCGGTTTACAAACCACCTTCCACACGCTCCGCGCCAATATCTATATTTTACAAAATCAGCCTCTTGGTGCAGCTCGTGAAAGGGTAAAACTTGAACCTTTATTGACCGATCCCGAAAAGATTCAGACCAATCAGGAAGCCATCCTTTTTGCATTACAATCACTTCCCCCGGAAACACTTCGGAGAACTCAGGCAGTCGTAACACCCGATATTTTTACCGGCTGGATGGAGCTGGCCAGTATTGGTCAAAGTGGCATCGCCAGCCGAGATGGCGTTGACCTGGACAACTGGCGTAAACGTTACCCCCAGCATCCAGCCCTGGACGTCATTATTGAGTCAGTAATATCCGCCCGTCCCCTCGCGCTATCCTTACCAACACAAATCGCTCTAATACTGCCCTTGAATAATCGATTTGCCAAAGCAGCAAGCGCCATCCGGGATGGTTTCCTGGCCGCCTATTATGCACAACCCGCCAATACAGAAGGTCCCAGTGTCATCGTGCCCAGCATCAGAGTTTACGACGAAGGTGATAGTCCGGAAGATATTGATTTTGCCTACGCACAGGCTGTTAATGATGGTGCTGAATTCGTGATTGGCCCTCTCAACAAAGTGGCGGTCAATCAGCTTGCCAGCAAGGATGAACTACCAGTACCGGTACTGGCACTGAACTTCAGCGAACAACCAGCAGATGAAGAACAAGAACGTTTACCCGCTAATCTTTTCCAGATGAGCCTGTCACCGGAACAGGAAGCCAGACAGGTAGCAGAGCATGCCTGGCTCGACGGGCACAGCCGGGCCGCCATTATTACACCGAACACGTCCTGGGGTGCACGAGTGGCCAAAGCATTCACTGAGCGTTGGCTACAGTTCGATGGCCAGGTGGTTGAAAAACAAACCTACGACCCCAAAAAAAGCGACTATTCATTACCCATTCGTCGTTTACTGAACGTGGATGACAGTGAAAATCGCAAACGAAATTTACGGCGTACGCTTGGACAAAAAGTTGAATTCATTCCACGCCGCCGACAGGACATAGACTTTATTTTTATGGCTGCATCATCACGGCAGGCACGACTGATCAAACCGCAATTGCGTTTTCATCATGCACCAAAAATCCCGGTGTATGCGACTTCACACAGTTATGGCGGCACCGTGAATAAGGAAATGGATCGTGATATGGATGGTGTGCTGTTTTCAGATATGCCATGGACTCTCGCTACCCACGATACTGATAACAACCTGAAATACAGCCTGCGTAAACACTGGCCGGAACGGATAAAACGTTATTCACGCCTGTATGCCCTGGGCGTTGATGCTTACCATGTCATTAGTCAACTCAATACACTGCGAAGAAACCGGGCAAATTATTTCAAAGGTGAAACAGGTGACTTATCCCTGGATACAAGCAATCGACTCCAACGACGTTTGATGTGGGCCAGATTTGAACGCGGAGTTCCTCAGGTACTTAATGAATTTTAATCGTATTCTTAGTTGCGTCATTGGGTTAAAAATCAATGCCAACAGATAACTCTAAACAAACCGGTCAACAAGCAGAAGATTCCGCATGCCACTATCTGGAATTGCAGGGCCTGTCACTTATTGAACGCAATTATTGTTGTGCACGTGGCGAAATAGACCTGATCATGAAGGACAATAGCACTACCGTATTCGTTGAAGTACGCTTCCGCCGCGATGAACGTTTCGGCAGTGGCGCGGAAAGTGTTGATTCTCGTAAACAAAAAAAATTACTCTCAACTGCTGCCCATTATCTGCAAAAAAATCCAAAAACGGCCAAAGGTGCCTGCCGATTTGATGTAATTTCACTCACGGTAAATAATGGCGAACAACAACTAAACTGGATACCCGACGCTTTTCAAGCCTAGGTAATCATGGATAACAACACGACAGAGCAAAATTAATGAAACGCATATCTCTATCTCTAAATTTAGTTTTAACCTGCTTCCTGCTGACACAACTGCAGGGCTGTGCTGCTCCACTGCTGGTAGCTGGCGCCGCTGGTAGTGCAACCGTTGCAAATGATAAACGTAGCACGCGCTCGATGGTTGATGACCAGGTTATCGAAACCAAAACAAAAGATAAAATTTACGCAGATGCAGAAGTCGCCAAAAAAATCCATATCAATATCACCAGCTTCAACGGCATAGTTTTGTTAACGGGTGAAACCTTATCCCGTTCATTAAGAACTCGCGTTATCAATATTGCCCGCCATATTGATAACGTTCGTCGCGTACATAACGAGATTCGTGTCACCGACCTCACTGGTTTTGGTTCACGCACCAACGATAGCTGGATTACCTCCAAGGTAAAAACACAAATGTTAACCGCCAAAGGCTTCAAGTCATCCCAGGTTAAAGTCACTACCGAAGCGGGCACCGTTTACCTCATGGGGCTGTTGACAAAAAAAGCCGGGAATCAGGCGGCAGAAATAGCTCGCCACGTGTCCGGCGTTAAACGTGTCGTTAAATTGTTTGAATACATCTAGCGAATTATTCATCAGGTTGTTGGGAGCTAACAAGGTTCTAACCGACCCTGTAGATCGGCTAACCTACGGCTACGACAATAGCCGCGAACAGGCTTTACCTGACCTGGTGGTATTTCCTGACCATCATGATGATGTCGTTGCGATTCTACGGCTGTGCCACGAACATAAAATTCCCGTCACCTGTCGTGGCCGCGGCACAGGCACGACCGGAGCCGCTGTTCCTGTCAGCGGGGGTCTGGTGCTATCAACTGAACGCATGACGCGCATTCTGGAGATGGCCCCCGGCGACCGGTTAATGGTGGTCGAACCCGGGGTTACCAATCAGGCTGTTCAACAGGCAGCCGAGAAGTATGGATTTTTCTGGCCACCAGATCCCACCAGCAGTGCTGTATGCACAGTGGGTGGCAATCTGGCCTACAATTCAGCAGGACCAAGAGCTGTAAAATATGGCACACCTCGGGAAAATGTGCTCGGCCTGCGTGCAGTCACCGGAACCGGCGAAGAAATCCGCACTGGCGTACGGACCACAAAAGGCGTCGTCGGTTATGACCTGACCCGTTTGCTCATTGGGTCCGAGGGAACCCTGGCGGTCATTACCGAGGCCACCTTAAAGCTCACACCACTGCCCGAAAGCAAACGCACCATGCAGGCCATTTACACCGATATATCGTCGGCCGCAGAGGCAGTTTCACGCATTATGGCGCAACCAGTCATACCCTGCGCCCTGGAATTTATTGATGGCCTTGCCATTGAAATGGTACGGGAATATTCGTCTGCAGACCTGCCGCAAAATGCCGGCGCCATGCTGATGATTGAAGTCGATGGCCCGGAATCCGCCATGTCTCAATCCGTGTCCGCCATTAGCGAAGCAGCAAAGACTGAAGGTCTACTGAACCTGAACACGGCCAGGGATGATGAGGAAATCCGCGCCTTATGGGCTACTCGCAAGGCGCTTTCCCCGGCCCTGCGCAATGTAGCGCCTAAAAAAATCAATGAGGATATTGTCGTTCCAGTATCGCAAATACCAGCCCTGATAACTGGCCTGGATAACCTTAGCAAACAACATGACATTACCATCGTCAATTTTGGCCATGCCGGCAATGGCAATATCCACGTGAATTTACTAATAAATCCCGATGACCCCAGGCAACTGACCCGTTCCTTATCCTGCCTGGACGATGTTTTTTCACTGGTCATCTCTCTGGGGGGCACCCTGTCAGGCGAGCATGGTATAGGCCTGGTGAAACGTGATTTTGTATCCCGTGAGATAGATGCCACTAGCCTGCGCCTGATGCAACAAATCAAGGCCATTTTTGACCCCCTGAATATACTCAACCCTGGTAAAACATTACCGCAGTGATTTAGGTAATAATCACGCTAGCAATTACTATAAAAACAAGGCCCATCAATGGCTTAACTGGTTGCAAAACCTAAAGTTTTCCTGTTTTTGTCCGCTATAATCCTGAGGGGTAGCTGTATTTCCAACAGGCTTTATAACCACAATAACCATCCATCAAAATGGAAGGAGAAGTTCCATGGCATTAAAACGAAATCTTCACAACATCGACATTGTTGTGCGCATCGTAATCGGCGTAGCGCTTGTTTATGTGGGTTTTATCGATACCAGCTACATCGCAAATAGCACCATTAGAATTTTATTGGGAGCCTTCGGTGCTATCAACCTGGTCGCTGCACTTATGCGCTCCTGTCCAATATATGCGCTTGCAGGCATCAGCACTTTCCGTGAAAAATCCTGAAGCCGGCTCCTAAAGCCAGCAATAAAAGCTGACAACCAAAAAAGACTATGTCCCTACGTCTTAAACTCATTGCGTCTTTCGTCACGGCAAGCCTGGCGATTGTGCTGATATTTTCTGCTATTTCATATAACAGTGCGAAAAACTATTCTCATCAAAATGAGCTAGACCATGCACATAAGAACAATATCAGGCTCATCGATATGCTGGACACAAAAGGAGCCACGCTGGAACAAATTGAACGGATGATTCCCCACCATAAAGAAAATGATTCATTTTATATTGTCATCGACGCTAAAACCGGAAACATTCTTTCTCAACAGGAGTCAGGCGAGCAAAACAAAATACTCAATCAGGTTATTCGTCAAATAGGAATGATAAGCGGTGAAATTCAGGGCATAGCATCCATACAAAACCAAAATTATTTTTGGGCCACTAATTCGATACCGGGCACTTCCTATTTATTACTCAACACTTTTCGCCAGACAGGGGAGAGTGTTAGCAGATTTTTAAATTTTATTGGCCTGGCATTGGGCATTACTATTTTCATAGCCCTATGGTTTTCATTCTGGGCAGCAACTATTCTGGCAAATCTTTATCAACGACTGGCAAATCAAAAGTCGGAAATTGAGCACAAATCCCGCCATGACCCTTTAACCCAGCTTCCCAACCGCCAATCAATTGGTAACATTATTCAGGAAGCAATGATCGCCAACGACGATAAAAAAGAAAATTTATTACTCTGCCTGGTTGATATTCATGGTTTGAAAGAAATCAATGATTCACTGGGTCACGAATGTGGTGACGCTATCCTTCGTCAAGTCAGCAAACGCCTTGATGATGCACTCCGCAGCTCGGACAGGGTTGGGCGTTTTGGCGGCGACAAGTTTGCGGTGATTCTGACCCATAGCAAAACAACAATTGTCGATGAAATATGCCACAGACTGCTTGGCTCACTTGACAGCTCCTTTCATATCGAAGATCGCAGCCTGTTTATTGGAGCCACGCTTGGTATTGCCTATTACCCGGACCACGCTGACAACCCGCAAACTTTGATTCAAAAAGCGGAAATTGCCTTACACAAAGCCAAAGATTCAGGTAAAGATTTTGTTATTTTTGAAGCTCAACATGACAAAGGTAACGTCGAAAAGCTTCATCTGGCCAATGATTTGCGCGAAGCCATCCGCAATGGTGACCTGGAATTACACTATCAACCACAACTTGATTTGCGTACCGGAAAAATTGCTGGGGTTGAGGCGCTATGCCGATGGACTCACCCCGTACACGGTTTTATCTCTCCCGACACGTTTATTGATATAGCAGAACGAACCGGCATTATTAAACAACTGACTGAATGGGTACTGGCAACGGCAATAAAACAATGTGCAGAATGGCAGAAATCTTATGGCTCATTGACTATGTCAGTTAATTTGTCCGCTCGGAACTTACACGATGAAACACTCGGCAAACAAATCGCCAGGCTCATCCGTCACTGGCAAGTTATTCCTGAGAAAATTTGTCTTGAGATTACTGAAACTGCCATGATGGCAGATCCTGAACATGCCATGGTTCTGCTGGGCGAACTGGACAACCTGGGAGTAAAAATATCCATTGATGACTTTGGCACCGGGTATTCTTCTCTAGGTTATTTAAAAAAATTACCTGTGGATGAAATTAAAATTGATAGATCATTTGTTATGAATATGAAAGATGATGAAAATGATGCATCTATCATCCGTGCAACTGTGGGCCTGGCACATGATCTTGGTTTGTCGGTGGTTGCGGAAGGTGTTGAGAACCAGGAATCACAAGATATTCTTCAAATGCTAAATTGCGAATATGCACAGGGTTATCACATATGTAAACCTGCGCCAGCGGAAGAAATCAGCAGGTTATTAGGTAATACTCATCCAATCAATATCAAAGACAGTCAATTGAAAAACATGGACTCCATTAAACCTGGTTCAAGCCAGGCCTACAAACCTGCCTAACCTTTCTTTATATGTGCACAAAACTCAGTACTTTTTACGATTCT
>JAUWLO010000033.1 GCA_030613605.1 Gammaproteobacteria bacterium
GTATCACCATCCACAGTAATACGATTAAATGAAATATTTACCGCCTGATTAAGGCAAGCCTGTAAAGATTCTGCATCTATCTGTGCATCGGTGGCGACGTAGGCAAGCATGGTCGCCATATCCGGGCGAATCATGCCGGAGCCTTTGGAGATACCGGTGATGGTAATTTTCTGGCCATCAATGTCGATTTGCCGTGAAGCACCCTTGGGCACGGTATCAGTCGTCAGAATGCCATGTGCCGCATCCACCCAGCCATCTTCACTTAGAGTGGCCAACGCATCAGGGATACCTGCAGAGATTTTTTCTACCTGCAAAGACTCGCCGATGACACCGGTGGAAAAGGGCAATACGGAGTCCAGAGAAACACCCGCTGTCTGCGCCAGTTTGTCACAACAAGCCAAAGCATCGGCCAGCCCCTGTTCACCCGTACCCGCATTGGCATTGCCCGTATTCACCAAAAGAAAACTCGGCGTTGTTTGTGAAAGATGCTTCTTTGCAATAATAACCGGCGCCGCACAAAAAGCATTTCGGGTAAATACCGCAGCAACCTGCCCACCTTCGGCCAGCTCCATTATCACCAGATCACGATGATCGGGCTTTTTTATGCCCGCGCAGGTCGTACCCAACCGCAAACCAGCGACAGGCAATAATTCCGGAAGTGTTTGTTTTATTGAAGCCATCAGCATTTTCTTTTTTGTTAACGCGAGAAAACCCGATGGTACTGGTGTTCACACCCCTCGCACAATAGCGAAGGGTGTCTGAAGGCAAGGTATGTTAAGAAATAAACGAAGTTATAAAAAGAGTTTAGGCCAGTTTGCCATGACACTGCTTGTATTTTTTGCCAGAACCACATGGACAGGGTTCATTACGACCCACCTTTTTGCCTTCACGCACGAAAGGCTGTTGGTGCTCCTGATTCTGCTGTTCTGGTGCTTCAGCTTCGTCAGGTCCACCAGCCGTCGCTGACTGGGCTTCATCATGACGATAGGACATCTTTGTGGTGGAACGACGTTGTGCTTCCACCGCCTCCACATCTTCTTCGGCCGAAATCCGAACCATGGAGATGACTTCCACCACTTCCCGCTTGACCCGGTCCAGCATGGTGGTGAATAACTCAAAGGCTTCGCGTTTGTATTCCTGTTTAGGGTCTTTCTGGGCATAACCCCGCAGGTGAATACCCTGTCGCAAATGATCCATAGTGGCCAGATGGTCTTTCCACTGCTCGTCCAGCACTTTAAGCATGACGGCTTTCTCAAAGTGACGCAGAGTTTCCTTGCCAGCCAGGGCTTCTTTTTCAATATACTCCTGCTCAAACTCATCGATGATACGCTGGCGCAAAGTTTCTTCATGCAGGCTGTCATCGTCATCCAGCCATTGCTGCACAGGCATGTTCATCGCAAACTCGCCTTCGAGTGCCTTCTCCAGCGCCGGCACATCCCACATTTCTTCAAGACTTTCCGGTGGAATATAATCATCAACCACTTCATTGACCACATCGTGACGAATATTGCCGATGGGTTCCGAGATATCATCCGTCGCCATTAAGTCTGCGCGCTGACCATAAACCACCTTACGTTGATCATTGGCGACATCATCGTATTCCAGCAAATTTTTTCGTATATCAAAGTTATGGCCTTCGACTTTACGTTGCGCATTTTCGATGGCCTTGTTGACCCAGGGGTGCTCGATAGCCTCGCCATCCTGCATGCCCATTTTCTGCATCAGATTCGCCACCCGATCCGAGGCAAAAATACGCATCAGATTGTCCTGCAGGGAAAGATAAAAACGGCTGGAGCCGGGATCGCCCTGACGACCGGAGCGACCGCGCAACTGGTTATCGACGCGTCGTGACTCGTGACGTTCGGTACCCACCACATGCAAACCACCGGCCTCAAGCACCTGGTTGTGCCTTTTTTGCCAGGCTTCGGTAATTTTTTGTCGTTGAGCCTCACCGATATCACCTGCCTCGGCCAGCTCGGCCTCCAGGTTGCCGCCCAGCACAATATCCGTACCACGACCGGCCATATTGGTGGCAATCGTGATGGCACCTGGCGAACCGGCCTGAGCAATGATCTGCGCCTCTTTCTGATGAAATTTGGCGTTCAATACGCTGTGTTCAACGTTCTGCTCTTTAAGCAATTCAGAAAGATATTCCGACGTTTCAATGGAGGCCGTGCCCACCAGCACGGGCTGTTTTCGCTCACGACAGTCCTTAACATCCTCGGCAATGGCCTCAAATTTCTCTTTGGGAGTCAGGAAAACCAGATCCGTACTATCGACGCGGGCGACAGATTTTTCAGTGGGAATCACCACCACTTCCAGACCATAAATTTGTTGAAATTCAAAGGCTTCCGTGTCCGCCGTGCCTGTCATGCCAGACAGTTTTTTGTAGAGGCGGAAATAATTCTGAAAGGTAATGGACGCCATGGTCTGGTTTTCATTCTGAACCAGCACCCCTTCTTTGGCCTCAACCGCCTGATGGAGTCCATCAGACCAACGCCGGCCGGGCATGGTACGACCGGTAAACTCGTCGACGATAACCACTTCGTTATCCTTGACGATGTACTCAACATTTTTCTGATAAAGAGAATAGGCTCGCAACGCTGCATTGGCATGATGCATGAGCTTTATATTTGCAGCATCGTAAAGACTTTCATCTTCCCCCAACAGGCCTATCTCCACCAACATCTCTTCTACGTGCTGATGGCCAAGCTCGGTTAAAAAGACCTGTTTATTTTTTTCATCCAGATAATAGTCACCTTCAGGCAGCCCGGGCTCCAGTTCTTCTGCCTCCTGGCGAACCAGCTTGGGTGCAATTTTGTTGATCTTCATATACAGCTCGGAACTGTCTTCTGCGGCGCCGGAGATGATCAGCGGCGTACGAGCTTCATCGATAAGAATGGAATCAACTTCGTCGACGATGGCGTAGTTCAGATCACGCTGTACCTTGTCCTCGATACTGAAGGCCATGTTGTCGCGCAGGTAGTCAAAACCAAATTCATTATTGGTGCCGTAGGTAATGTCGGCGGCATAGGCCTCACGTTTCTGATCATTGTCCTGACCGGAAAGAATGACGCCAACACTAAGACCAAGGAAATTGTAGAGCTTGCCCATCCAGTCGGCATCACGCTGCGCCAGGTAGTCATTCACTGTTACCAGATGCACACCCTTGCCAGACAGGGCATTGAGATAGACCGCCAGGGTCGCGACCAGGGTTTTACCCTCACCGGTGCGCATCTCGGCGATTTTGCCATCATTAAGCACCATGCCGCCGATCAGCTGCACATCAAAATGGCGCATGTTTAGAGCACGTTTACCCGCTTCGCGAACGACGGCAAAGGCCTCCGGTAAGAGATCTTCAAAACTGGCACCTTCCTTGAGACGATTCCGAAATTCGTCAGTTTTGGCCCGCAACTCTTCATCCGAAAGAGGCTGGATTCCAGCTTCCAGCGCGGTGACTCCCGCCACCTCTTTCATCATGCGTTTGATCAGGCGGTCATTACGACTACCGAAAACCTTACTTAAAATATTACTTACCAAAGCTGCCTACCCGATTAGTTATCGATTACATTTAGTACTAACTGATTAATTTGTTCTTAGGGATAGTGGATGACAATCCACTCCGAACCGACAAAGTCAGACGGATGAACCTAAAGGACGGAGATTATAGCGGGGATCAGGGGTTTAGAGAATATTCTTTTACATTAAACGCGACTGCTTTCCTTAATCAGAGGACTGATGAGAAGGTCTCTCGATCAGAATTTTGTCGCTGAGCAGCTGGCGGACTAATAAAAAATGTCTAACGACCTGCCAGGATGTATTTTTTGGGATCTACTGTCTTACCCTTAAAACGCACCTCAAAATGGACATGGGGGCCAGTAGAACGGCCAGTGGAGCCCATCAGGGACAATGCCTGCCCTTTTCTTACCGTATCACCTACAGCCACCAGGACGGATTCATTGTGGCCATATCGTGTTGAATAGCCATTACCGTGGTTCACTTCGACCAGGTTGCCGTACCCATAACGCTTTCCAGCCCAGGTCACCACACCGGCAGCCACTGCGATAACCTCACTACCAGCCTTGCCAGCTAAATCGATGCCTTTATGGTGTTCACGGCGACCAGTGAAAGGGTCTGTACGCATACCAAAATAGGAAGAAATCCAGCCACGCTTGATAGGCCGACCAGCAGGTAGAACTTCTTCCTGCAAACTGCGGCTCATTAGCATGCTTTCCAGCAGGCCTAGCTGCTGAGCACGATCATCAACCTGTCGATCCAGTGCTTCCAGTGTCTGGATAAATTCCGGTACAGGCATGGACTCCACCGCAGAATCTTCTTTTGGACCACCCACGGCAGGCTGCGTTGAAAAATCGAATTCACCCTTATCAAGCTTGGCAACCTCAGTAAGGCGGGCCCCAAGGGCATCGAGACGAATCATTTTGGTCTGTAATTCGCCCAGGCGTAACGCCAGGGCATCCATATCTTCATCGACCTTACGGCGAGCAGTGGCGATCTCGTCACGTTGCACGTCCATCTCATCCTGCCAGGCACTCAGTAAAGCCTTGTCGTGGCCGGGGGCAACTTCCTGGGCAACAAAATAGCCGCCAAAAAATATAATTGATGGCAAAATAGCCAGTGCGAGAAAAATAGTAAGCACGCCACTGGGAGAAGCCAGCTTCATGGTTCTGGTTTGACGTCCTCGTTTACCGATAAAGATAACATTCATCGTTGCTCACCAATCCCTCGTCAATTCTTCTGTTTCAATTGTTTCAATCTGTTTCAGTTGTTTCAAAAATTCGGTTTTACCGCGGCCGTCTCATATCAGGTAAACTACTGTCATCTCACCTTAACTTTTGAGACAACCAAAATTCTAATCCCATGTCACAATACAAACCTGTATCCAGACTCCTGACCACATCCAGTGGCGACCTGCAGTCGTTGCTGGAGCAGGCCCATTATTTTCAGGCGCTAACGCGTACGCTTCGTGATGCCATTGACCCCATACTTGGCGAACACATCACCATTGCCAATATCCGTGAAAACACCGCCATCGTGGCTGCGGACACACCGGCATGGCTCAGCAAAATACGTTATATGGCGCCCACTATCCTCGCCATTCTCAAACAACAATCAGGCCTGGCGGATTTGCGTAAAATCCAGTTCAAGGTACAACCGCCTACCGAACCAGCAACTCCTGACAGGGAAGTCCGACGCGCTTCTTTGTCTTCTGCCAGCTCTAAAGTACTGGAAAGTGCGGCTTCCGGGATTCGTGATCTCGAGCTGGCAAGCGCCCTGCGACGCCTTTCCCGGCAACATAACAAATAGCTCTGCACCAATCCGATCAACAACCGGTAACCAGGACGCTCCGTTCCAAAAGTGCCCCACCAACCCAGTTTTCCATGACCTTTTGCATCAACTCTTTACAGCAACTTTCCGCAACAAGAGGCCTCACACCATGCTCTGGCATATAAACTCTTATTTTGTTGAATCTAACCAGTAGATCGAACCGGCAAAAAGAAACTTTAGGGAAATTCCCCCAAAAAACACGGCCTTATGAGGATTAGCGCACAGTTCCTGCGTCACCCCGTCCCGTTTTGGCGCTTTCCCCCATAATAAGGTCAAAATCGGGACGTAGAAGGTAACAACATGCGCCGGGGCTGACAAGTAACAGCCGCCTTCGAGCATAAAAAAAACCGCTAACCCATATGTTTTTGCACGTTTTTGTTTGATTATTAACCAAAAATGGCGCTAAAAAGCGCCATTGCATTGTTCAGGCAGGGTTCCCGACTCGGTTAATTAGCCAGCAAAGGTTGAGTATAAGAAATAGGTGCCAGTTTAGGGTCATCAAAAGTCGTGGATTCCCAGGCATCTTCATTGGCCAGCAAGGCACGCAATAAACGATTGTTCAGCGCATGACCCGACTTATAACCACTGAATTCGCCAATCAGGCTGCAACCCAGCAGGTAAAGATCACCAATGGCATCCAGTACTTTGTGTTTCACAAATTCGTCCTGATAACGTAGACCATCCTCGTTTAACACCCGGTAATCATCCATCACGATAGCATTATCCATACTACCGCCCAGAGCCAGATTGTTCTCGCGGAGCTGTTCGATATCGCGCATAAAACCAAAAGTGCGGGCACGACTCACTTCTTTTACGAAAGAGGTGCTTGAAAAATCGACAGTCGTTGTCTGTGCACGATTCTTGAAAACAGGATGTTCGAAATCAATATTAAAGGAAACCTTAAAGCCCTCAAATGGATCGAATCGGGCCCATTTGTCGCCATCTTCAACTAATACTGTTTTTTTGATGCGAATAAAACGCTTGGCTGCATTTTGCTCTTCGATGCCCGCAGACTGGATAAGGAAAACAAAGGGGCCAGCGCTACCATCCATAATAGGAACTTCAGGAGCAGTGACGTCAATATAAGCATTATCGATGCCCAAACCAGCCATAGCCGACAGTAAATGCTCTACCGTGGAAACGCGCACGTCACCATTCATTAAGGTAGTCGAAAGGCGTGTGTCACCTACATTTTCAGGGGTTGCTGCGATCTCGACGGGTTCGTCCAGATCAACACGGCGAAAAATAATGCCGGTATCCACAGCAGCAGGGCGCAAAGTCAGGTAGACCTTCTCTCCGGTATGCAAACCAACACCGGTGGCCCGAATAATATTTTTGAGTGTTCTTTGTTTGATCATCTGGCTAGTCACTTGAACTCCTGGCGTTCTTTGACACGTTTTTAGCGCTTTTGTCTAAAATTTTAGCGCTTTTGTCTAAAAAAAGAGGTTACCGAGGACCACCAAAGACCCCCAAAAACCTGTCGGTACACACAGGACTGCGAATCGTATCATAGCCCCCAGGTGCTGCAAAGGTACCAGGTCACAAACTGTGGAAATTCAAACCATTAGTCTCCCTAGCCATAGGCGGGTATATACCCCACTAACCTTAAGTACTCCTTCAATAAACAAGGGCCCCTCCAAAGTTGGACCGTAACTCTCGGCTTTAGTCTGCCTGGCGGCGCAAAAATGCCGGAATATCAAGGTAATCAAGCCCGCCATCCGTACCATTAGCATAGCGTTGGCCCGCGGATTTGTTGCGGATGACCGTAGGGCGATCCAGATCCCCGTAATCAGGCTCTCCATTAGGGCCTTCAGGCGCAACCACCACGATGGGCTTGGTATCCACCGACTGCAGTTTTTGGCCCAGACCGGTTGCCACCACGGTGACGCGCAGACCATCTGACATTTCAGGATCAATCACGGTGCCGACCACTACCGTGGCATTGTCTGAGGCAAATTCCTTGATTGCCATTCCCACCTCGTCAAATTCACCAATCGACATATCCAGTCCAGCAGTAACGTTGACCAGAATGCCGCGCGCGCCTGCAAGGTCGATACTTTCCAGCAGGGGACTGGCAACCGCCGCTTCAGCCGCAGCCCTTGCCCGGCCTTCACCTACCGCGTAACCCGTGCCCATCATGGCCATGCCCATCTCGGACATTACCGTACGCACATCCGCGAAATCGACATTGATCAGACCCGGTCGGGTAATCAGGTCGGCAATACCCTGCACCGCACCCAGCAAAACATCATTAGCAGCTTTAAAGGCATCCAGCAGACTCACATCTTTACCCAGTACCGACATTAATTTCTCGTTCGGGATAGTAATCAGGGAATCCACATACTCGGATAATTCCTTGATACCCTGGTCAGCAATGGACATGCGTCTTGCCCCTTCAAAGGGAAAAGGTTTGGTGACCACCGCCACTGTCAGCACTCCCAGCTCCTTGGCAATCTGTGCCACCACTGGCGCACCGCCTGTACCGGTACCACCGCCCATGCCTGCGGTGATAAACACCATATCCGCACCTTCCACTAACTCTACAATGCGTTCGCGGTCTTCCAGTGCGGCCTGTCGACCGATATCCGGATTAGCCCCTGCACCCAAACCCTTGGTGATGTTATTGCCTATCTGCAAAATCGTTCGCGCCGAAGCATTTTTCAACGCCTGAGCATCGGTATTGGTACAGATAAACTCCACACCATCAATATTCTGGCTCACCATATGTTCAACAGCATTACCGCCACCGCCGCCCACGCCAATTACTTTAATGACTGCACCCGCCATATTGGTTTCCATTAGTTCGAACATAGTGTTGTCCTCCAGTTAGATCGCTTTCAATTGTTTAAAAATATTCTTTATCAAATCTTGCTAAAAACTCTTCATTTCAAAACCCGTTAAAAATTGCCCTGAAACCAGCCCTTCATGCGTGACCAGAGACTTTTTGCGCCCCATTCTCCAGAATGTTCATTGCGGCTTTCACCATGGTGTTGATGCCCATACAGCAACAAACCAACACCGGTGGCATAAATAGGATTACGCACCACATCCACCAGACCAGTAACATGTTGAGGCAGTCCCATACGTACCGGCATATGGAAAATTTCTTCCGCTAGCTCAATAACACCTTCCATCTTTGAACAACCACCGGTAAGCACAACGCCCGCAGCACACAGATCTTCGAAACCGCTGCGCCGCAATTCGTTTTGCACTAAGGTCAGTAATTCTTCGTAGCGAGGTTCTACGACTTCTGCCAACGTTTGCCGTGCAAGTCGTCGTGGTGGGCGATCGCCCACGCTGGGTACCTCGATACTTTCTTCAGGGCTTGCCAGTTGCGTGAGCGCACAGGCGTACTTGATTTTAATTTCTTCGGCGTATTGTGTTGGCGTACGCAAAGCGACGGCAATATCATTCGTTACCTGGTCACCGGCGATGGGTATTACTGCCGTGTGGCGTATAGAGCCGTCGGTAAACACGGCTATGTCGGTTGTACCCCCACCCATATCCACCAGACAGACACCTAGTTCTTTTTCATCTTCGGTCAACACTGCGTAACTGGAGGCAAGTTGCTCAAGAATCACGTCGTCCACTTCCAGACCACATCGACGTACGCATTTAATAATGTTTTGTGCAGCACTGACCGCGCCCGTCACCATGTGTACCTTGGCCTCAAGACGCACTCCGGACATACCCACCGGCTCACGAATGCCTTCCTGCTGATCAATCAGAAATTCCTGCGGCAAAATGTGCAGCACTTTCTGGTCTGCAGGGATAGCTACTGCACGTGCGGCATCAATAACGCGTTCTACATCAGCCTGAGTCACCTCTTTATCCCGGATGGCGACAATGCCATGGGAATTCAAACTGCGAATGTGACTACCGGCAATGCCTGCGTATACCGAATCAATATGACAGCCAGCCATCAACTCCGCTTCTTCGACGGCTCGCTGTATGGACTGCACCGTTGATTCGATATTGATAACCACACCTTTTTTTAACCCTCTTGAAGGATGTGAACCTATGCCAATAATATCGATGTCACCTTCAGGCGTGAGGTCAGCAACTATCGCCACTACTTTGGAAGTTCCAATATCCAGACCCACCAACAAATTTTGATCCGATTTTTTATTCATCACTGCTTCCCCATTCTTATCTTTAATCTAGCGTGTCGATGATTTCTTTAATATCGTTAACCAGCTAATGGCTTTTTCCAGCGCACCGCAAAACCATTGGTGTAACGCAAATCCACTGAGTCAACCTGCGCGCTTTTATCACCCAACAATTTTGGATACGCTGATACAAAACGTTCCAGCCGTTCGCCATCTGCTACCTTTCCTAACAGCAGGCGAAAACCATTCGTCAGGCGCAATTGCCAGGCTCTTCGTTCTGTAAGCTTAAGTTCACTTATTTGCAAATCAATTTTTTTCATTTTAATTGACAACGATTGAAAATTTTCAGCAACCTTTTGCCCTGTTCCTGACGGGCCAATAAACTGTGGCAAATTTTCTGGCAAACCCTTTAAAGGCGGTTCAAATAATTCACCGCGCACATTCACGACTTGATTTTCGCCCCACTTAGCCAACGGTATCTGTTCAGTAATTTCTATACGCAACGTATCAGGCCAGGCGCGACGCACCGATGCGCTGTCCACCCAGGGTAATGATTCCGCCGCTTCTTTCACTGCACGCACATCCACGTTAAAAAATCCCCCGCTGGCTAACCCGCCTAACGCCTCATATATATCCTGCTGTTCCAGGTAACGAAATTCTCCTTCCACCTTCACACCGCGAATCGGCAAGGTGCCCGGCTGAGCCAACATCCAGATCCCAAAACCTGACGGCACACCCAGAACCAGCACTAGCAACACTGCACCAAATAAACGTTGACTGAACCAACCAGGCAGGCGTTCATGTAAGCCCAGTTTTTTTTGTTTCCTGACTGGCAATTTTCGTCTAGCACCCATATTTAGCCCTCATCAAGAGGCCTCCAGTTGTGCATCACACAAAATACGCCACACCAATTCATCAAATTCTATGCCTGCTTCTTTCGCCGCCATGGGCACAAGACTATGATCGGTCATTCCCGGCACAGTATTGTTTTCCAGCAACCAGGGCTGACCGTTATCACTCATAATTAAATCAACTCGACCCCATGCACGCGCACCCAATGTGTCAAAGGCTTTGAGTGCAAGTTTTTGCAACCGTTTCTCGGTTTTCTCATCCAGCCCACAGGG
The DNA here is from genome assembly GCA_030613605.1 of Gammaproteobacteria bacterium. Classification (GTDB taxonomy): domain Bacteria; phylum Pseudomonadota; class Gammaproteobacteria; order SZUA-152; family SZUA-152; genus SZUA-152. The sequence goes on from JAUWLO010000033.1 coordinate 10,580, forward strand.
ACAGTGATAGCAAGTATCACCGGATTCATATTTAGCAGCGTAATCGTAAAACTCACGCGGCGTATCAAGACGAATCACTGGCAGGGCCTCCCCTGCCAAAATGGCCACCGTGTATTCATCACCCTCCACCCACGGCTCCGCCATAACTTCATCATCAAATTTTGCAGCTATGCTCCAGGCAGCTTCCAGATTTTCTGAAAGCTCCACCCGTGTCGCCCCGAGACTTGAACCCTCTCGCACCGGTTTTACCGCAATGGGCAAACCAAGTTCTGCTGCCACTTCTGACCAATGTGTTAGCTCATTCAGTAAAATATAATGTGGCGTTGATAAACCTGCCGCATGCCAAACCTGCTTGCTTTTTATCTTGTCCATGCACAAGGCACTGCCCAGCACACCACTACCCGTAAAAGGAATCCGTAATGTTTCCAGTACTGCCTGAATCACGCCGTCCTCACCACCGCGGCCGTGCAAAACAATAAATGCCCGATCAAAATTTTCTGCCTGCAATACCTCGATAATATTTTCACCAACATCGACACCATACGCATCAACATTTCTTTGTTGTAAAGCTGACAATACCGCTGCACCACTTTTCAATGACACGTCACGCTCTGCTGACAAGCCACCCATTAACACAGCTACTTTTCCTAACGCTTCTGGCTTGAGCGTATAATTAGGCGTAGCCTGATTTCCTGGGAGAGCGGTCATGCAATTTCTCCCACAATATGTACTTCTTGTTTCAACTGCACACCCTGCTGTTTCGCAACGGTTGATGCCACTAGATTAATCAGAGCCTCTACATCTGATGCCTTTGCACCACCGGTATTAACAATAAAATTGGCGTGTTTTTGTGACACGCAGGCAGCACCCTTGCAAACGCCTTTTAATTTACAGGCTTCAATCAAGCGTGCAGCAAAATCATTTTCCGGATTACGGAATACCGAACCGGCATTGGGCTGTTGTGTTGGTTGAGTTGCACCACGCCTGGCCAAAAGTTCCTTAATGCGTGCCTGACCAGCTTGGGCATCCCCTGCTTTGAGTTTTAATTGGACCGCGACAAACCATTCATCAGCAGGGCCAACAACATGACGATACGAGATTTCATATTCATTAGGAGTTCGTTCAGCTTGCTGGCCATTTTTCGCCACGGTCTCCACAGCTTTGACTATTTCCCAGGTTTCTCCGCCAAAGGCACCCGCGTTCATGGCGAGGGCGCCACCCATGGTGCCAGGAATACCTGCTAAAAATTCTGCGCCGGTTAATCCGGCACGTGCGCAAAAACGTGCCACCTTGGCACAAGCGACACCGACTTCTGCACGAACCGTATTTTCGTTCATCAATTCCAGTTCATTCACAACTCCACTGGTAGCAATCACAGTGCCGCGAATACCACCATCACGAACCAACAAATTACTGCCCAGACCCAACCAGAAGACGGGCTCATCTTCTGATAACTGTTGAAGGAACATCGCAAGGTCATCAATATCGGCAGGTTGATAATAACGATCTGCCGGGCCGCCAATACGCCAGGAGGTATGACGTGACATGGGTTCATTTAACAATAAATTACCGCGCAACTGGGTCATTTGCGGTGCCGCATTCATGATGCGGCTCCTGAATATTGTGGTGACAGGCGCTGAGGCAGTTCTGCGGCAGCGATGCCAATAGAACCTGCGCCCAACGTCATCAACACATCACCGTTGTGTAAAACACCCTGCAAGGTTGTCGCGAGGTCATCGGTATTTTCCACAAAAATTGGATCCAGTTGTCCTCTGGCACGAATGGCGCGACACAGAGCGCGCCCATCATCACCGCCCTGTGATTGTTCTCCCGCTGCAAAAACTTCCAGCAACAACAAGACATCGACCTCGGACAGCTCTTTGACAAAATCTTCAAATAAATCACGGGTACGGGAATAACGATGCGGCTGAAATGCCAGCACCAAACGACGTTCGGGCCAGGCCTGTCTTGCGGCGGTTATGGTTGCGGCAAGCTCGCGCGGATGGTGGCCATAGTCATCCACCAGCAAAACACTGCCTGCGCTGGTTTCCAGCTCACCATACACCTGGAAACGCCGGGCAATACCTTCAAAACTGGCCAACCCATTTTGAATCGCATCGTCGGACACACCTAACTCAGACGCAACGGCAATCGCAGCCAATGCATTTTGCGCGTTATGAGCCCCGGGCATATTTAATGTGATGGCTAACACACCATCATGACCTTTTCGTTTAACACGGAAGTGCGTATGCGCGCCTTTCTGTTTAAGATCAAAACCGTGCACGTCTGCCTCATCTGATTCAAAACCATAGGTCAACACGGGCTTGGAAATATCCACCAGCAATTCACGCACTACCGGGTCATCAATGCACATCACCGCCAAACCATAAAAAGGCAGATGATGCAAAAACTCAATAAAGGCCTGGCGCAAGTTTTCAAACTCGCCGCCGTACGTCGCCATGTGATCGGCATCGATGTTTGTCACCACAGCAATCATTGGTGCCAGGTAAAGAAAGGAGGCGTCACTTTCATCGGCTTCAGCTACCAGGTAACGTCCTTCACCCAGTCGGGCATGTGAACCGGCGCTATTCAACAAACCACCAATCACAAATGTTGGATCCAGACCGTCTTCGGCCAGCAAACTTGCCGTGAGACTGGTTGTCGTGGTTTTACCATGGGTACCTGCTACCGCAATACCAAACCGAAACCGCATTAACTCGGCCAGCATCTCGGCACGAGGCACCACCGGGATGCGCGCCTCACGTGCAGCAAGCACTTCGGGGTTGTCTTTATTCACGGCTGTTGACGTAACCACTACGTCGCAATTTTCTATGTAAGAAGCATCGTGACCCACGCGCACAATGGCGCCCAATCGGGTGAGTCGGCGCGTCACTGCATTCTCGCGCAAATCGGAACCCGTCACGTCATAACCCAGATTCAATAACACTTCTGCAATGCCACCCATGCCGGCACCACCGATACCCACAAAGTGAATACAACGAATACGGCGCCACACCTGGTCCATTTCCCGCCGGTTTTTAGTCATCAGGCGCTCAGCCATGGGCCACCTCCATGCACAAATCGGCAACATCCCGGGTTGCATTCATTAACGCCAGACTGCGTGCAGCTTCGGACATTTTGCGCAAAGCCTCAGGCGTCGCCTCTTTTATTAGCTCACCCAAACGCTCTGGCGTCAGTTGCGTTTGTGGCAGCAAAACTGCGGCCGCATTGTCTGCTAAATAATGGGCATTGGCCGTTTGATGATCATCAACGGCATAAGGAAATGGCACGAGTATCGACGCCACGCCAACCGCCGCCAGTTCTGCAATCGTCATGGCGCCTGCACGACACAGCACCAGGTCAGCCCAACGATAGGCTTCGGCCATGTCGGGTATAAAAGAAACAACACGCG
>JAUWLO010000160.1 GCA_030613605.1 Gammaproteobacteria bacterium
AACGCATCTTATGAGTTGACTGATTCATATTAAAAATACCTGTCTTAATCAGACTTGATCAGATCTAGTTTAGAGATCCTTTAACTCCAGCCTTCCATCGACAATCTGTATAACCTGCTTGCCCGTTAACACGGCCTGTAAATCATGGCCAGCTAATTCAGCACGCCAACCATGCAACACCGCGCTGTCTGTTCGCCCTAGTATCAAGCCTTCCAGCTCCTTGCGATTAGCCAGCAACGCAGGACTCACTTCGTGTTCGGCGCCTCGCGCACGCAATACCGCCATCAGCACATCCACCAAAGCATCCTGTGTTTGCGTCAACCGTCGCCCTTCCACTTTTTTGGGCCAGTCTTCTTTTGCAGAATCCTGCCCTTGCTGAATAGCCTCAAGCAGGGCCGCGCCGTGACTCTGAATGGTTTTGTTTTCCAGACCACGGATTTTTTCCAGACCCGCAATATCACCAGGCGCAAAACGGGACATATCCACCATCACATCGTCCTTCAGTATCCAACGCCGCGGCCGGTTGATTTTCTTTGCCTGATTTTCCCGCCACACGGCCAGGTCTCGCAGAATCGCTAACTGCACGCCTTTGAGTTTTTGTCGACCCTTGACTCTTTTCCACAACGTTTCCTCGGGTGGAGAGTAGGTGCTGATGTTGGTCAGCTCATTAAAATCTTCCTGCAACCAATCCAGCCTTTCCTTGGCCTTCAGGGTCTCTACCTGTTGGGGATACATCTTGAACAAATAACGCACATCATCAGCAGCATATTCTATTTGGGCGTCATCCAGTGGCCGTTGGGTCCAGTCGGTGCGAGTGTGCATTTTGTCCAGTTCAATACCCAACATGCCCTTCACCAGATTGGCATACCCCACCTGTTCACCGTAGCCCAACAGAGTGGCGGCGATCTGTGAATCAAACAGGGGTTTTGGCAAATCACCACGTAAATCAAAGAAAATTTCCATATCCTGTCGGGCAGAGTGCATCACCTTGATGACATCCGGGTCGTAGATAATATCCAGCAGCGGATCAAGGTTATCAATGGCCAAAGGGTCAACACAGGCGATCACCCCTTCAGCGGCCACCTGCAGTAAACAAAGCTGGGCACGATAGGTCTTCTCGCGCAGAAATTCGGTATCCAGAGCCAGAACAGGCTGGCCTCGAAGCCTGTCACATAATTCCGCCAGACCAGCCTCGGTATCGATAACTTCGGTGCTAACGACTTTAGTTTCTATAGACATATCCTGAGTTGAATCATTCGTCACTTAATCTTGTCCCCTGAAAATCGCCTTATATTCCTGAAATACCAGCCATCTCTAGCCGCAAAATAGGAAGCTTTTTCATCAACTTATGATGCTATGATGGCGGCCTGTTATTATAAACCAACCATAGCACTTTTCGTGTTTAAAGAAGGCCAAATAAGAAGGCTGCAATAACAGCCGACGCAGAAACCATGTTTGCATTACTGAAAATGTTTGTTGATCTGTGCCGACTCCAGGCCAAGCCGCAGGATCTGCCCTTTTCGCATTTTCTGATGCTATTTTGTATTGGCTGCTATTTTTTACTGGGCTTCGCTGTATCCATACAGGAACAGAAGTTTGGCCTGGCAATTCTCTCTGCGGGTGCGGACACAGGACTCATGATCGGTCTGGCTTATCTTGGCCTGTGGGTTCGGGATTCTCTGCCCCGCGCAGTGCAAACCATTACCGCATTAACCGGCACTGGCGCCCTGTTCGAACTTGTCGGCTGGCCACTGGTCACTTTCCTGCAACAACTCAACGAAGGTGAAACCAGTAATTTATCGTTAGTATTACTGGCACTGGTTATCTGGAACATTACCGTCATCGGCAATATTCTGCGTCACTCGTTAGAGGTTCCCCTGTGGATTGGTACGGCTATTTCTCTGCTGTATATCTATACCTCGTTGCGCGTAATGGCGGTACTGTATGTTGCAGGGGGAGCGACTTAATTTATGGCAAACATGCACATCCACATTCTTGGAATCTGTGGCACTTTCATGGGAGGTATTGCGCTGCTGGCTCGCGAGCTAGGATTTAACGTCAGCGGCTCCGACGAGAATGTTTATCCACCCATGAGCACCCAACTAGCGGATGCCGGCATTAAACTCACCGAGGGTTTCGATCCGTCCCAGCTCTTTCCACCCCAAGATGCAACACCAGACCTGGTGGTGATAGGCAATGCCCTGTCACGAGGCAACCCGGCAGTGGAATATGTGCTTGAACGAGGCCTGCCTTATACCTCCGGGCCGGCTTTTCTTGCCGAACATTGTTTAACAGATCGTTGGGTACTGGCCGTGGCCGGAACCCATGGTAAAACCACTACAGCCAGTATGCTGGCGTGGATTCTGGAATACGCCAAACTCACACCGGGCTTTCTTATTGGTGGTGTGCCACTCAATTTTGGTGTTTCTGCACGTGCCGGCAAAAAACCTTTTTTTATAGTAGAAGCTGACGAATACGACACCGCCTTTTTTGATAAACGTTCCAAATTCGTTCACTACCGACCACGCACGGTAGTCCTGAATAATCTGGAATACGATCACGCCGATATCTTTCCCAATATCGAAGCCATCGAAACGCAATTTCATCACCTGGTGCGCACAGTGCCTGGCAATGGCCTTATTATCGCGCCCAAAAAAGATACCCACGTGCAAAATGTTCTGGCCATGGGTTGCTGGACACCGGTGGAAACATTATCAAGTACAGATACCGAAAAAAATAATGGCGGCTGGCGCAGCGAACTGAAGCAGGCCGACGGCAGTGTTTTCAAAGTCTTGTTCGATGAAAAAGATCAGGGTACCGTCAACTGGTCGTTAATAGGGGATCACAATGTCAGCAACGGATTGGCCGCGATTGCCGCTGCACGTCATGCCGGCGTACCTACGCACTACGCCATTGAAGCCCTGGCAGAATTTGAAAGTCCAAAGCGACGCATGGAAGTGCGTGGTGTTATCAATGGCATCACTGTCTACGACGACTTCGCTCACCATCCCACGGCAATCAAATCAACGCTGGCTGGCCTGCGTGCCAAAGTGGGCAATGCGCGCATTATTGCCGTACTGGAACCACGCTCGAACACCATGCGCCTCGGTACGCATAAAAATACCCTGGGGCCATCACTCAATAGTGCTGATTCGGTGATGCTGTATTCACCACCCGACCTACCCTGGGATTCAAGCACCGTCACCACACAGCTGGAAAACAAAGCACAGGTGTTTGCCGATATCGATACCATTGTAGAAACTGTAACGAGCAAGGCTCGCAATGGCGATCATATTCTTATTATGAGCAATGGCGCTTTTGGTGGCCTCCACGACAAACTGTTACATTCTTTAGAACATCGCTTCACAACCAAAACTAACTAACGCGTCATGAAAAGAGATTGCATAACACTCGCTATTACCGGTGCCTCAGGCAGCCAATATGGTTTACGTTTACTGGAATGTTTACTGGCTGCGGACAAGCAGGTTTACCTGATGATCTCCGCACCGGCGCAAGTGGTGATTGCCACAGAAACAGAAATCAAGCTACCGGGACGCCCTGGAGAACAACAGACGTTCCTGTCTGAACTCTATAACGCAAAGCCTGGTCAACTCCATGTCTTCGGGCGGGATCAATGGATGTCACCTGTGGCCAGCGGATCTAACAGCGCACGCGCCATGGTCATTTGCCCGTGCTCGTCGGCAACGCTGTCTTCAGTGGCGCAGGGATCAAGCAGGGATCTTATCGAACGTGCAGCCGATGTAATGATAAAAGAACGACGCCAGCTTATACTGGTCACACGCGAAATGCCGGTATCCAGCATTCACCTGGAGAACATGCTCAAACTTTCTAATCAGGACGTGACCATCATGCCAGCCAGCCCCGGTTTTTATCATCAACCACAATCCATCAGCGACCTGGTCGATTTTGTGGTGGCTCGCATACTGGATCATCTTTCCATTGAACAAACACTAATCCCTCGCTGGGGAGAAGGTCTGAAAGATTAAAGGCAACGAACAGTAAACATTATGAGCGCCATCACCATACCCATATTTCCATTGCATGCTGTTTTATTCCCCGGCGGCACCCTGCCCCTGCGGATTTTTGAACCTCGCTATCTTGATATGGTGAGCGCCTGCATGAAAGAAGATAAGGGCTTTGGTGTTTGTTTGATTAAGGAAGGTTCTGAAGTTGGCAAAGCAGCAGATACTTATGAAACCGGCACGCTCAGCGAAATATCCTATTTCAACCAACAACCCGATGGCCTATTGGGTATCACTGCGCTAGGTAAACAACGCTTTCAAATACTATCTACCGACATTCAGGACAATCAACTGACTATCGCTGAAGTTGAACTACTTGAAAATGAAAAACCTTGCCCATTACCAGAACAATTTTCCGACGCCGCAAAAATTTTAGAAGGCTTACTAGAACAACTCGGTTATCCATTCATTAAAATGGAAAAACATTACGATGAAGCCAGCTGGGTAGGAAGCCGCCTGGCGGAGTTACTGCCCATACGCCTGGAACAAAAACAATATTTCCTGCAACTGGATGATCCACTTCAGCGCATGGAACGCCTTGCGGCCTTACTGGAAGATATGGAGATTAGTTAATAGTACTCCAAGGTGATTTAATCTACATCATGGTCGCTACCAGCGTCCTGCCTCTCGCGACATACCGTACATCCTGTACATAAAAAAACCCGCCCTCCTGGATCACAGGAGAACGGGCTAAATTAACGAAGGAAACAACTAATTATTAAATTTTACACAACGAAAAACATCGTTCCGATTAGAAACTGCCGTTTCTCAACCAGTCAGGACAAGAACCAGAACCTGTGC
>JAUWLO010000121.1 GCA_030613605.1 Gammaproteobacteria bacterium
ACGCAACAATTTACACGCTCTGGTCCCTATTTTAAGCAGACCAGGTAACGTCTTTTTGGCCTGAATCATTTGCAAGTCGCGCCCATAAGAAAAAAAGGTCAGAAAGACGATTGAGATAGGTGATACAGAGTTTGTTGATCGTGTCTCCTTCCTCAGCACAGATTGCCACGACCTCACGTTCAGCCCGTCGCACAACTGTCCGTGCTAGATGCAACCATGCTGCACTTCGGCTCCCGCCAGGTAAGATGAATTCGCGTAAAACCGGAAGTTTTTTCGAGGCAAATTCTGCCCATTTTTCGAGGCGTTCAATGTGTGAGGTTTCAATGTGGGATGTTGTTACCATCGGATGGTTTGTGCTTGGCGTTGAAATATCTGTCCCTAAGTTAAAAAGATCATTTTGGATTTGTAGTAGCGAATCCGAAATGTTGTCAGGTGTCGTCTCTGCCAGAATGACGCCGATCAGGCTGTTGAGCTCGTCAATGGTTCCATAGGCACAAACGCGCAATGAATTTTTGCTGACACGTTTTCCACCCGTTAAGCAGGTTTGTCCACCATCACCTGTCCCTGTCGATATCATCATTGTGATTCTCCATATTGAGCGTGAAGTTGGGCTGAGAATAAAAATATGGGGTGTCGCAATTTTTAACGCCAGGTGCTTATCAGCTCACCTGGCGTTAAAAATTTGCTCACTATTAATGATGCGTACGTTGTACGAGTCATTAATGTCTTTTGTGTGATATCAGGTGGTGTTTTTTAGGTACTTCCCGTTGATTGAGGTCTAAAGCAGAGCCTGATTTGTGCGCGTCTACAGCCAAATCTCGGTGTCTGGTCTTGTTCTTGAACTAATAAAAGTCAACTGCGGTATGACACTGGCCAAGTCAACGCATGGATTGAACAGGCGTAAAATAGCCGCCAGATAGCGATGGTCATGCTTTATAAATTTAATTTCCATTTGCCTATCCCGTTACTATTCCAGACTAAGCCTCTTAGTCTGGAACAGTAACGGGGGACTATTCAACGGGGCCCTTGCAGGCCTCCGCCCGGCATGAATAAAACCTTCTCAGGCTGCAGCCGTTTAAGCCTTGTCCTTCAGCAGGTTGGTAAGGCGGTTGCCGGCTGCGCGGTTTTTCAGAATTTCGGCAACCCTTTCGACAATCAGGCTTCCAGCCTCAAGAGGGGGGGTCCCCCCGGCGTAAATATTCGAGATAACAGTGTATTCAAAGGCAATATCGCTATTGCCGCTGAACTCGGCTGCTGCCTGTTTAACATCATCTTCGAGGCGATAGGTTATGTAGGAGGACATGCTGCGTGAAGCCAGCGCATCACCGCCCGGCCGCTCACCGATCAAGTTAATGATCACCTTGGCCTGAACGGCATCAGAAACCTCTTCGGCCAGCTTAACCCGCCCGAAAGGAGCCAATAGGTGCTGAGCAACGGTAAAACCACGGCTCTTGAGACCATCCTCCAGAACCGGCAGCAGTTCGTCCATGTTGTGGTGAATTGCTTCAGCACTGAGACCGTCGGAGATCAGAACCTGCACATCACAATTTTCCACCTTCAATGCAGCACGATCCTGTTCGGCAATAGATGCTCCCAGCTCAGGATCGTTGAGATGAGCATCCCTGCTGGTTGCTTTGGTATGGAGTAGCCGAACATTGAATTTCTCAAGCTCTTTCAGGCGCAAATCAGCGTGGATAGCTTCACGAGCAATCGCCTGATTGGCACGCAACGTACGTTGCACATCGTTAGCAACTCGCGGCCCGGCATTTTCAAAACCATAGACGGCCGGAGTAGCCTCAATCAATTTCTGGAACTCAACATCTGAATCACAGAAGATCCGCGGATTACCCCAATTGGCGCCACGCTCAACATTACCCTGCTCATCGAGCTGGTAAATCTCTTTTTTAACAGCCCAGGCCAGATATTCAGGAGCCGGCTTCAGGTTGTAGATTTCGCGCAGGGTCTGATCGTCATGTCCACTGGTGTCAAAATATGACAGCATACGATCCATGCCATAATAAACATCCATGAAGAAATTGGCACCGGCAGCGGTCAACATCTGGGTAGCCATCTGCTGTCCTTCAGATGTGCAGTTTGAGTGGAGGGTATAACATGGTGCCATCCCCATAGGCAGACCCATCAATTTACCCATGAAGTGATCCTGGAGATTGGAGATCATCATCTCAAAGTTATCCAGATGGGTTTCAGGACCGATAAAACCAGTAACATTGTTAACCATAAACGGATCATAACGACGCGCCAGGCCATAACACAACGCTTCGGTAACAGTCATATCGATACCGTTATGTTTGTTGTAGCTGACTTCACTACCCTGACCAGTTTCAAAATACATCCATTGCTCAGCCTGGTCACGCAATGGACCTTTTTCGGCCATGGTGTAATACGCTTTGTCCAGATAATCAACCGTTACATCAAACTCGTCGATCAGGGTGCGATCGGTACCGGCGATACTTTGGAACAGGATTTCCACCGGTGCCCCTTTTTCCATGGCCGCCAGTTGAGTTTTAATATGAGCAAGGCAGCAGAGCTGGGTCGGAACACCGGTTTCGCGACGAATCTTGTCCATTGTTTCCAGAACAACGCAGACATTTTCCACCGTATCTTCCGACGGATTCATCCCCAGCAGACAATCGCCAGTCCCTTGTGCGAGCCCCATATAGGTCAGCAGAGTCAAACCACGCAGATCATCGGTGGGGTGGTTCGGCTGGCAACGCGATGACAGTGTGCCGGGCAGACCAATGCGGGTACGCGCCTTGACGTTAGGCTTAACCTTGGCGGAAAGATAGATCAGTTCATGCACATCGCAGATCTTGGCAAGACCGGCCACCATAACGGGGATCAACAATGGGCCGATACGCTCCATCTCACTGCCGGGTGAGCGCATCAGGTGATTCTTCAGTTCACCCATTGTCATATCAGCAATGGAGCTGAAAGCCTCCAGATCGATATCGTAGCCGACCCGCATAACGGAATCGAGGGCACCACGATTATCAATCAGTGGCCGATCGTACAGATGTTGCAGTGTCAGGTCGGAGAGTATTGAGCGTGCTGCTTCGCGACTGATCTCATCCTCAGCAGCCAACCCACAAACCCGGTCACCAGATTTGGAAAAATCAGCCACACCCAACAACTTTTTGAGCCCTACGAACGAAAATTCACGCTTCAGCAACGTTTTGCTGTACCTTTCATCCGCCTTCGGTTCAGGAACAACAATTTCGTCCAGAGGCTTGATTTTTTTAATTAAACTCATATTAATTCTCCATTGGAAAAGCTCAGGCTTTTCTTGATTTGCTTAGTTCATTCCGTAAAAAGAAACAGGTACAATATTGTTCAAACAACGTCCGATATTCACAAAATGTGCATGTCGATCAGGGATTTCATCTATCACAACCAATTTCACCGGCAACTGACCCCAGTTTGAAGCATAATTACCGAGGGTTTTGCCAGCATTGTCACTGATAACCAACACCATGGTGTGCTCACCAGACAGAGGATGAGCCTGCAACACCGCAGCTAGGCACTGCCCGGCTGCTTTTATCTGCGCCAGGGTTGCTGGTTGTCCATTGGGATCCAGTGACCGCTGTGATAGAACCTGAATACAACCGCCATTACTCCCCTTGCGCAACAAGTCCAGAGCATGTAGCCACTCATCAGGGCCCGCATCCATCGACAGGCGCGCCACAATAGGCAGATCTCGCAACGGCAGGACTTGTGTGTCTGGTAGATACAAGGTGGTACCAGAGACATCGGTGCTGTGCAGGGCTAAACCGTACACTGTTGCCCGCCCCCGATTTTCTGGGACAAACTGCGCAAGATTTGCCGCCAGTAGCGGCGAGGCGATAATACGTCGGGCAAGATCAATTCCCAGATCACCAAAATAGGTTGTTGTGGGCAAACCCTCTCCCGCAACCTGTAGGTATATCAACTCACCAACCCCACCGGAAAATGTCACAACCGGCGTCACTCCGTTGCAGGCACCTTCAAACGGCACCTGTTCATGAACCTGGGCAATCCCTTCCGCAAAGAAGTCGGTTGTACCCTTGACCATGGCTTCAAGCGCTTCGATATAAAAATCGAGGATCTGATCACGCACCTGCTGGCTCATAACTTCACCAACACACAACGTAGCACCTAGATGATCCAGAAGCTGACTACCGAAGTCTGACACCTCAAGCAACTGATAGCTGCCAGGCACAAAACGAAAATGTCGCGCCCCAACATAATAACAGCCGGTACTTTGAACATTACCGTTCAACCCCAGAGCCGGGTTGGTGGTTCCACCACCGATATCGAGATTGACGAACGGCGTGTCGCTGTGAAGCCGTGACAACACCGAACAGCTACCCATAAACGCCAACCACGATTCCAACGATGGATCATCAGCTGTAGCGATAACCGACTCGCCGATCCGTTCACTTATCAGCCTGGCCAAGGGTTGTGCATTACTGCGCAACGCCGCCAGGCCGGTAATAATGGTGCCACCAGCAAAGAGATCCTCCAGGTTGGTGCCACTTTCCGCAAGCCATTGCTCTATATACTCCTCCACTCGCTGTTCATCGATCACCCCATCAGAAAACGGGGTGAAAACTGGTGTAGAGCGATATAGAATTTCCGGCCGCTCAAGCTCCATGCGACCCGTAATACAATTACGTCCCACATGGGCCCTGGCAACAATGGCACTGCTTGTGGTCGAGCCAAAATCAAGCCCGATAAGTTTCACCTGACGAACATCATTAGTTTGCGAGGTTGTAAAACGGCACGTCATACACTGTTCCGCCCCGGACTCAATCGGCAGGCTACCGTTTTCGCTATGCAACCTCATATCGCTATGCAACCTCAAATTCTTCTATCTCGAGAGCTTCGGCCTTGGGAACGGACAACACATAAGCCAGGGAAAATCCCACCACACCTCCGACGAACTTACCCAGCAGAATAGGTGCAATCATGGTCGGTTGAAAGTTTGCGGTGAAAGCAAGGTGATCACCGAACATAAACGCAGCACATACCGAAAATGCAATACACAGAACCTTATCCTTGGCACGCATATCGCCGATAAGGTGAAACATGGCCAAGATATTTGCGGCAGCGGCGAGGATGCCAGCAGCGCCGAGACTTTCCAGTCCCAGCTTGCCCCCAACCACTTCCATGGGACGTGCAAGATATTTCTTAATCAGGTAAACCATGGGGAATGCACCACACAGCATAATACCGATATAGCCAGCAATTTCCAGCGCCCTGAACTGATCTACCGCATCTGCGATAATAGGGTCAAAGCCCCAGGCGCCAAACACGGTGCTGAAAAAACCGGTGAAATACTCAACAATACTGAACACTAACACCAGCTTAAGGCCTGCTGTCATAGTATGTCCAAAGACCAGAAAACCACGGATCATGATACTCGGAACCAGCCGCAAACCAATAGCCAGGGCAATGCAGAAAATAAACAGGGGAACAAGATGGATAAGAATACTACCCGTGGTAAGGGCCATAATATAGGTAGAATCAGCACTGGCAGACACTATGTCTCGCACCTGGACATTGCCAATTACCATAGCCATACAGGACACAAATACACCTATAGGAATACTCAGTATTCCCGCCATAACCCCCAGCGCCATATACTTGTGATCACTCTTTTTCAGCATCGACAGACCAACAGGAATGGAGAACACGATGGTAGCACCCGCCATGTAACCCGTTACCATAGCCATAATCCAGGCCTCGCGAGTTTGGGCCAGTGCATCGGCAAGCTGATACCCACCCATATCAACAGCGATAAAAGTGGTCGCCGCTATAGCCGCGTCAGAACCTACCGCCTCGAACAGGGGGCCGAAAATAACATTAATAAATTTGGAAAGATAAGGGATGGCTGCCATGATGCCGGCTACCGGCAAAAAAATGGGGCCGATACTGTACAATCCTGAAATAAATTCCTGGCCCAGACCACTTTCCTCCTTATGGATCGAAGCAATTGCCCCAGCCACAGCACAGGCCATAATAATCCAGATTATGTATGTTCCTATATTTGCCATTGTAACTTCTCCCTTTTTCCAGGTTTATCTTGCTTTTAGGGTGAAATCTTTTCTTCCCCACCTTCTTATTAGTAATGAGGCAGTGAAGGCCGACGCGCTTTGTCCTAGCTCCTTTCTGAATCCGTGATTTGTTGAGGGTTTGTAAGGGGTAGTTTAGATTAGAAAAACTACCTTCGTTTTGTTTGTACAGATCAAACA
>JAUWLO010000232.1 GCA_030613605.1 Gammaproteobacteria bacterium
ATTTTCAGTGAATATGCTGAGGGGTTGTTGTTCTACGCCCTCGTAATTGGGTTCTATTTTTTTGCTCATTTATATGTCTTTATTTGGCGGGTATTCCCGCTATGTGTGTTAACAATAATTGTACAAGGTTCCGTAGCCTATTTTGTTTATCAGTTTTCTTCCTTCCCTGCGAAAGGCTACGTGTTCATTTTCTTTGCTTGCCCAAAGAAAACGGAACCAAAAGAAAAGGCACCCGAAGACTTGCCCCTTCGGGGTTCCTTCGATTCTCGCCCTCATTGGCGCTCACCCAAACTCGCTTCGCTCAAACAAGGGTTCGCTCAATCCACTGAGGGCTGCGAGTCTCAGCTGCGTCTAACGGGAGGGGTAAGTCAAAACCCCAGAATCAAAATCTGTGCTGTTTTTGATTTTGACCTTCAATCCCTTCATGTTTCACCGAGCACCGGAGTCCTTTGCGGAATAGCCCGAAGGGGCGCGGCAAGGACGCCGTGCGTCTTTCGCGGGACATGGATGGCCCGTCGAAAGGCCCCGTAAAGGATGAGGAGCGCAGGGTATCCCGTAGGGATACAACATTAGGGTGGCTTTTTCTTTGGTTCGTTTCTTTTGGCCACTCAAAAGAAATGAACACGCAGCCTTCCGCTGAAAAAATAAAAAATTAACATTACCCATTGGCTGCGGAACCTCCACCAACACTCCCATTCACACCTCACAACAAACCCAACTCAAACCTGCGCTATGTCCCCTTTTTTCTCCAGCCACTTCTTCCTGTCTGGCGCCCGTTTCTTCGACAGCAACATATCCATTAGCTGATTGGTGGTATCGCCTTTTTTAATGGTGAGCTGTACCAGTCGTCGCGTATCTGGAGCCAACGTAGTTTCGCGCAACTGCTTGGGATTCATTTCACCCAAACCCTTGAAGCGCTGCACGTTAACCTTGCCCCGTAATTTTTCTGCAGCGATACGGTCCAGCACACCCTGCTTTTCTGCTTCATCTAACGCATAAAAAACCTCTTTGCCGACATCGATGCGATACAACGGTGGCATAGCAATATACACATTGCCCGCCGCAACCAGCGGACGAAAATGGCGCAGGAACAAGGCACACAACAGGGTGGCAATATGGGCACCATCGGAATCTGCATCAGCAAGCACACAGATCTTGCCGTAACGCAGACCATCGAGTTTATCGGAGCCAGGATCTACGCCAATGGCGACGGCAATATCGTGCACTTCTTGCGATGCCAGCACTTCGGCAGGATCCACTTCCCAGGTATTCAGAATTTTGCCGCGCAAGGGCATGATGGCCTGGAACTCTTTATCTCGCGCCTGTTTGGCAGAGCCTCCAGCCGAATCACCTTCCACCAGAAATAGCTCGCCACGTTCCGGATCCTGCGAGGAACAATCGGCCAGTTTACCCGGCAAGGCAGGCCCCTGGGTGATCTTTTTACGAGTGACCTTTTTACCTGCACGCAAGCGATTCTGGGCACTGGTGATGGCCAGTTCGGCAATCGCCTCACCTAAATCGGTGTGCTGATTGAGCCACAGGCCAAAGGAATCCCTTACCACGCCAGAGACAAACGGTGCACATTCGCGTGACGACAGACGCTCCTTGGTCTGGCCGGAAAAAGCCGGATTGGCCATTTTAACGGAGAGTATGTAGCTCACCTTGTCCCAGACATCATCCGGAGCCAGCTTAACGCCACGCGGCAATAAATTACGAAATTCACAAAATTCACGCAGCGCCTCAGTCAAACCAGTACGCAGGCCATTGACATGGGTACCCCCCTGAGCCGTGGGCACCAGGTTAACGTAGCTTTCCGAGACGGATTCACCGCCCTCGGGTAACCACAGCACCGCCCAGTCAGCCGCCTCGGCATTGCCGGCAAAGCTGCCCATAAAGGGTTCATCCGGCAGGGTATCCAGGCCCTCAAGCGAATCGATCAAATAGTCCCTGAGACCATCTTCGTAGCACCATTCGGTGGATTCGTCGGTCTTTTCCTCGTAAAAACTGACCTTAAGCCCCGGACACAGCACCGCTTTGGCTCGCAGCACGTGCTTGAGTCGAGAAACAGAGTATTTAATAGAATCGAAAAATTTGGGATCTGGCCAGAACCGAAGCGTAGTACCGGTATTTCGCTGTCCAACCGTGCCAATTTCTTCCAGATCAGCGATTTTTTTGCCGTCAGCGAAGGCAATGTTGTATTCCTTGCCCCCACGCTTAACCCACACCTCCAGGTGTTTGGAGAGAGCATTAACCACCGACACCCCCACACCGTGGAGGCCGCCTGAAAACTCGTAATTCTTGCCTGAAAATTTACCGCCCGCGTGTAACTTGGTGAGAATCACCTCAACCCCGGGAATACCTTCTTTCGGATGGATATCCACCGGCATTCCGCGACCATCATCACTAACCTGCACAGAGCCGTCTTTGCTCAAAATGACATCAATCTCAGTGGCATAGCCTGCGATGGCCTCATCCACACTGTTGTCGATCACTTCCTGCGCCAGGTGATTGGGGCGCTCGGTCTGTGTATACATGCCCGGACGTTTACGCACAGGCTCCAGGCCGCTTAAGACCTCGATTGACGATGCATCATACTGACTTGCCATATTGCTCCTATTTCTTTCTTACCTGGACCACTACCAGCCATAACAAACGGCCTGAATTAGCTCAGTTTACTGATCTTTTGGACAGCGCGCCAAAGTGTACTCGGCCAGGGCTCGGGTGGCGAGGTACTGAAAGCACACAAACAACAAAATACATCGGGTTTTTGCCCGGCAAGCCTTAAAGCTCCCCATAATCATGCCGATAAAAAGAAGAGATTGAATGACTTAGACCCTATATTTGTAGGATTTTTACCCACAATGAACAAAATAAGATTTAGAGCATGACGACTCCAGTAGAACAATCTACAAAAAACTCAGCAAAAGAGTCCTCCAGGGAGATGCGGGGCTTGTCTGTTCGCCAGAAAATATACATCGGTTTTGGCGGCCTCATGTTACTGACCGCATTGAATGTGGGTTATTCACTGTTCAAACTCAATGATGTAGAAAAAATCGGTGTGTCGGCCTTTCAGCATCGCCAACCAGCGGCCAACCTGTTTCAGCGCATCGTTCAGGATCTTCATGCCGCCACTGCCCTGCTAAACAACTACCTGCTTACCGGACAAAAAGACCAGCGAGAAGATTTTGAAATTTTTGCTCAATCCGTCAAAGAACGCATCGCAGTAGCCCACGTCCTCGACATCGTAAAAATCGGGGAAGTAAAACATGAAACACTGGCTCACGCGCAGGAGCTTTTTGAGAAATACATGCAAACTGCCAACAAGCTTTTAACCATGCGTGAAAAAAATCAGGCAAACGCTGGCTTGATACTGGCAACAGAAACTCTAAACGGGCCAGCTCAACTGTTTTTAAATAACACCAACATTCTGCTCGCCTCCGAAGACATAGATTTATCGACCCCTG